>CAYXVJ010000141.1:2794-6612 GCA_964468675.1 uncultured Oscillospiraceae bacterium | reverse complement strand
ATCCGTGTCTCTTGTGGAGAAGGTTATATCACATTTATAGAAGTGCAAGCAGAAGGTTCAAGGCGCATGCACGCGGATGAAATTGGACATAATATTGAGCTGGGGACTATCTTTGGCCAAAGTGAATTGGAGCGTTAATGAAGTACTTGAGTACGAAAAAAAGTTTATATGATCTAACAGACGAGGAGCTTCTAAGCTTTATTCGCGAAGCAAAATTACCTAAGTTTAGAGCCAAACAAGTTGAAGCATGGCTCTTAAAAGGGATTATTGACCCAAATGAAATGAATAATATCCCTAAATCGCTTCGAGAGATGCTGATAAATGAGTTTCGCATCGATACAATTACTTGCATTGAAAAGCTTGAATCCAATGAAGATGAGACCGTGAAATATGTCTTTCGTTTAGCAGATGGCAACGTTGTTGAGGCCGTTTTCATGCAATACAGGTACGGCTCTTCAGTCTGCATATCCTCTCAAGCGGGCTGTAACATGGGCTGCACATTTTGTGCTTCAGCGACAGCTGGCTTTGGTCGCAATCTAAGTACTGCAGAAATGCTAGGTCAAGTTGCTTACATTGGTCAAGATCTCGATATTAGAATTGATAACGTTGTGGTGATGGGTATCGGTGAACCACTAGAAAACTACGATGAGCTCGTCAATTTCATCCATTATATAAACCACCCTGATGGATTGAACATAGGGCGTAGGCACATAACCGTCTCAACTTGCGGCATTGTACCGATGATGTTAAAATTTGCAGACGACTTGGATCAAGTCAACCTAGCAGTCTCTTTACATGCTCCAAACGATAAGATTCGTAGAGAATTGATGCCCATTGCTAAGGTATATAAAATCGAGCGTTTAATCGCAGCATGTAAGACCTATATCCAAAAAACCAATAGACGCATCACCTTTGAGTACATTTTACTTTCTGGTGTAAATGATAGTGTAAAGATGGCAGAAGAGTTGGCAGAGCTCTTAAGCGGTATGAATTGCCTTGTCAATTTAATACCAGCAAACGAGTATCCAGGCGGTGAATTTAAACGCTCTTCGAATATGCAAGTCCAGGCCTTTAAAACGGTCTTGGAGGAGCGGCACATCACAGTTACAGTTAGACGAGAACTAGGGAAGGATATCTTAGCGGCCTGTGGTCAGCTAAGAAGACGTTTGGAAGATGAGTAAACGCATCGTATTTGCAGCACAAACCGATCAAGGATTAACAAGAAGCAACAATGAAGATTCATTCACCGTCCTAAAGGGCACCGAAGAACAGTCTTATCTTGTCTTGATTGCCGATGGTATGGGTGGGCACCAACGTGGTGAACTCGCATCGTCGACTGCTGTTAATTATTGTTCTGAACGTTTAGCAAAAGAAATCAATCCTGAAATGACTCTTAAAGATGTCGAAACAGTTTTAGTTGATACCATAGCGAAAACGAATGTCAAAGTCTATGTACAGTCACTTGAAAAAGAAGAAAATCGTGGTATGGGTACCACCTTGACTGTAGGCTTGTTTATTCATGATCATCTTGTTTTAGGTCACATTGGTGATTGTAGAGCATACTTGCTTCGTAAAAATGATTTACGATTGTTAACGAGTGACCACACGCTCGTCCAAGCTATGGTTGATCACGGGGACATTACTGCAGAACAAGCGATCAATCACCCCAAAAGAAATGTCATTACGAGAGCGCTCGGCACTCAAGAATTAACACTTGCAGATACATATACCGTTAAATTCCAAGCTGGAGACCGTTTTTTGTTTTCAACAGACGGTCTACATGATTATGTAGATATACGTGATGTAAAACAGATTTTGTTAAAAGAAAAGGATCCAGAACAGGCAAGCTTAAAGCTGATCGATTTAGCAAACAGCGAAGCTGGTGCAGATAACGTTACAGTAATCTGCGCATATGTTCTAACATGAGGTAGTAAACATGACCGGTGAAAACCAACACTTTAATATTGTTCCAGGTATGGAACTTGGCAATCGTTACAAGATTGAAAAAATGATCGGTAAAGGCGGCATGGCTTTGGTATACAAAGCACATGATGCACGATCGGGCAGAGAAGTAGCGATTAAAGTTTTAAAACCAGAAATCTCTAATGACGAGGAGTTCGTCAGACGTTTTGATACTGAGGCGAAGGCCGCATCTAGTTTATCGCACCCAAATATTGTCAAAGTATTGGGCGTTGGTGAAGAGCGTGGTATTCGTTATATGGTCCAAGAGTTTGTCGATGGAACAACCTTAAAAGACCTCATCGACGAATATGGAAATCTTGATTGGCGTATCGCTGTTCCTATTGGGCTACAAATTGCCTTAGCCTTGGAACATGCTCATGCCGCAGGTGTTGTCCATCGTGACATCAAGCCGCAAAACATCATGATTACACCAGATCGTACTGCGCTCGTGACGGACTTTGGTATCGCCAGAGCCTCCACTGCAAATACGATTACCTTAACCAGTGGTAACGCCATGGGTTCGGTACATTACTTCTCACCAGAGCAGGCCAGAGGCGGCATGGTAGGTCCTTCAGCTGACATCTATTCTTTAGGTATCTTATTTTATGAGATGTTAACGGGGGAAGTTCCTTTTGATGGAGAGACTTCTGTTGCTGTTGCAATCAAGCACTTACAAGAAGAACCAAGTGACCCTCGTTCAAGGATCAGTGGTATTCCAGATGGTCTAGCCGCCATCATTATGAAATGTATCCAGAAGAATCCCAAGCAACGCTACCATGATGCAAGAGAGTTGATTTCTGAAATAGACGCCTTTATGCTTGATCCTAATGGTGTTTACGGTGTCGTTAGACCAGATTCGAGAATCAATGACCCCACTACAACAAATGGTGCATTAAGACCACAAGCAGATTACGAGAAGATTCGTGATATTGAAGAATCCATTTACACGAGAAGACGGACACGCCAACGTGAAAATGGTGTCATTATCGCTCTCGTATTGGTATTCTTGGCCTTACTTATTAGTGTAGGTGCTTATGTAGCATCCAGACTTGGAAACACAGCAGAACCAAGTGATACAGGCCCTACAGATTATATTGTTGAAAACTTCATTGGCATGACTAGAGATGCGGCTATAGATCTATTGGAAGCTGAAGACATAGACTATGAAGTGAGAGAAGAAGCAAGTGCTACAGTACCAACAAATGAAATCATCAACCAAACACCTTTAGAAGGTGCCGTGATGAGTAGAAGTGGCTTACAAAAAGTCATCTTATTTGTGTCCAGCGGTGACGGAAGCTTAAGACTCGGTAACTACATTGGTATGAACTATTTGGTTGCCGAAGCAGAAATACGCTCTGACTTTAACTATCGTGTGTTGGTAGAACGAGAAGAAAACGATGAGTTTGATCCAGATACCATCATCAGAACGGATCCAGTCGCCGGCGAATTACCTGGTGAAGATAATACAGTCACGCTTTATGTCAGCTTAGGTCCTGCAGAAATGCAAATTCCATCTTCTTGGATTGGTCAAGCAAGAGAAGTAGTGATGAGGAATTTAGATGCCTTTGGACTGGTCCCCAATAACATTGAGATTACAGGTACCAACCTAAATGTATCTGCATCTGATCAGTACTTGGTATCCATTAGTCCAGATGTGGGTGCCTTTGTAAGAAAAGGTGATACAGTAGACTTGGTCTTCGCAGACTATGCTTATTTAAATCCATCACCAACACCAGAAGAAACCACCACTGAAGAGACTACAACTGAAGAAACGACCACCGAGGAGAGCACGACTGAAGAGCCGACGGATCCACCAACCGATCCACCTACGGATCCAACACCAGCACCAACAACAA
>CAYXVJ010000141.1:0-2784 GCA_964468675.1 uncultured Oscillospiraceae bacterium | reverse complement strand
GTTGTGGTGACTCCTCCAACTGATCCTCCTACAATGCCATCTACAACTGCACCTGTAGAACCCGCTCCAGGTGATAGTGAACCATCGCCTTGATTTGGTTTAGTATAATAGAGTTATGAAGGATGCAAGTATTTTAGATTTAGTTCCAGAAGGGCGCTTAAAAGGACGCGTATTAAAAGGCGTTGGCGGTGCATATGAGATTTTATTAGAAGATGGCTTGAGGTTTTTAAGTAAACCTCGAGGCATCTTTAGAAAACATGGACACAGTCCTTTAGCAGGTGACATGGTGATATGTCAGGCTAGTGGAGATAGTGAATTTCCATTGACCATCTTAGAGATTAAAGAGCGACGCAATCGTTTATTAAGGCCACCACTTGCAAATTTAGATCTTTTGATCTTGACCTTTGCTACTCAAGTACCTAGTCCTGACCTCTTATTACTAGACAAGCTTTTAATCTATTGTGCTAAAAACAATATCGAACCTTTGATATGCTTCACCAAGGCCGATCTTGACCAAGAGGAGAATTCAAGGCTTTGTCAGATGTACGAGTCTGCAGGTTTTAGAGTACTATCTTCATCAGAAAATGAATTTCCAATTGATGCGATACTTCGTGAAATTAAAGGCCGACTTGTAGCTTTTGCAGGCCCATCAGGTGTAGGCAAATCAACGCTACTCAATGCCATTAGTGGAGAAGAGCAGATGCTAACAGGTGATGTCAGTGAAAGATTGGGTAGAGGTAAGCACACAACCAGGCACAGTGAACTCTTTCCGATGGCAGGGGGCTACCTTGTGGATACACCGGGTTTCACCTCTTTGGATATTGAGTATTTAGATGTCTTGCCAGAAGAGCTCATCGATGGTTACCCAGAGTTTTTAGAAGCTGCCGAGCGGTGTCGTTTCCTTGACTGTCACCACTTGACAGAAATAGCTTGTGAAGTCAAAGCCTTGGCTAAGACTAATCGTGCTTTAGGAGAGCGCTACGAGCGCTATAGAGGTTTTAGAGAGACCTTGGATCAATTACCTATCCATCATTGGAAGAAGAAGGAGGATTGACTTGAGAAACTTTGCTGTATACGACAAAGATGCCCCTGCAATCATTGCACCGTCTATATTGGCTGCCGATTTTAGCCGTTTGGGCGAGGAAATCAAATTAATTGAACGGGAGGCAGATTGGGTGCACATCGATGTCATGGATGGTCACTTTGTACCTAACATTTCTTTTGGCACACCGATTATGGAGTCCATCAGGCCTTTAACCCATTTGCCTTTTGATGTCCATTTGATGATTGAAAAGCCTGAGCGCTATATCGAAAGCTTTGCTAATGCAGGAGCCAATTTAATAAATGTTCATGCTGAAACCTCGCCACACTTGCACCGCACATGTCAGCAGATCAGAGAGCTAGATTTAGCTGTTGGCGTCACTTTAAATCCTGCAACTCCACTATCTGTCTTAGAAGAAATATTGCCTGAAGTAGATATGGTTTTACTCATGAGCGTCAACCCTGGCTTTGGAGGGCAACGCTATATCGAAGCTATAACAGATAAAATTATGCGCTTAAGACAGATGATTGATGAGCGAGGATTAAAGGTTCATATCCAAGTTGACGGTGGTGTATCGTCAAAGAATATTAAAACGTTATGGGATGCAGGCGCTAACGTATTTGTCGCCGGTTCTGCTGTATTTAAAGCAGATGACCCTGTAGCTGAGATCAAGAGGATGAAAGCCTTATGCATGCCTTAATTGCGATAGGAGGCGAGATACGCTCCACAAGCTGGCTACAGTCCATGTTGGACGAAGATGCCTTTGATCTTGTCGTTGCAGCTGACGCGGGCAGCAAGCATCTTTTAGATCAAGGTGTACAGATTGATTTGTTGGTCGGTGATTTAGACAGTATCGATGACGAAAGCATGAAGCGAATTGAAGCCATGGATGTGGAGGTCTTACGATATAGCCGTTATAAGGACTATTCTGATACTGAACTGGCGATACTGGAAGCCCTTGATCGAGGTGCAGTTAAAATCAGTTTATATGGTTCTTTTGGCAAGTCTAGACCTGACCATTTGTTTTCCAATCTTTTATTGCTGGGGCGTTTTATAGAACAGTATCCAGAACTTGAACTTACACTGAACAATGGAGAGAGCTTTGTTTATGCCTTAAGAGGACCGATTAAGAAAGCATTTTCATTGACGTATATCAAAGAACCGCATGTCATCTCTTTGTTCTCGCTTAGTGATCAATGTACGGGTGTAGACTACGAAGGTTTAGTCTATCCTTTAGAAGGTGCTACGATCCATAGAGGTGAGAGCTTAGCTCTTAGTAACGTTGCAATTGATCTTGAAAAAGGTTTTCATCTGAGTCTAGAAAAAGGAACTGCACTCTTGTTTTTAACAACTGATGAATAAAGTTTCTAAAGAAAAAAGTAAAACGCCAATCAAAAAATTGCTTTTTAAATATTAGCTGTTAAAACGGATGACACCCCATTCATTAATTGAGCGGGGTGCTTCCACGTAAATGGGCAAGAAGACTTTTACCCCTAGCCCCTAACACGAACGTGCGTGAAACTCTTCGCTCACAGCTCACTTTTGTATTGCTAGCATACACATATCTACTTCGCTATGTAGATCCTTGCCTCAAGCTAGTGCTTGCCTGCTATCTACTTGCACCACTTAGTAACGTGCCATGCCTGGCACACAAGAAAAAACAGAGAACCTTTAGATTCTCTGTTCCTGGCAGGGGAGACGCGATTCGAACACGCAACCGACGGTTTTGGAGACCGTTGCTC
>CAYXVJ010000140.1:0-6614 GCA_964468675.1 uncultured Oscillospiraceae bacterium | reverse complement strand
TTTATTGAGTAGGGTTTGGCCAGCCGGTCAGACCCTACATTTTTCATGGAGGATAGCCCGATGTTTATCGATTCAGCCAAAATATACGTCCGAGCCGGTAACGGTGGAGCGGGTATGGTCAGTTTTCGTAGAGAGAAATATATTCCCAATGGTGGACCTGATGGTGGTGATGGCGGTAAAGGCGGCGACATTATCTTCAAGGCTGTTGGCAACAGTACAACACTCCAGGATTTCCGTTTCAAGCATAGATTTATTGCAGAAGACGGTGAAGGTGGAGGACGAAAGAAGCGTTTTGGTAAAGATGGGGAAGATTTGATCATACGTGTACCTGTCGGTACCGTCATCAGGGATCAGGAATCTGGTGATGTACTAGCTGATTTCAAAGAAGCAGATGAGGAAGTCATTCTCGCCAGAGGGGGACGTGGTGGCTATGGTAATACACGCTTTGCCAATTCAGTTCGCCAAGCACCTAACTTTGCTAAAGCAGGTAAGCCTGGAGATGAGTTTAATTTGCACATTGAATTGAAATTGATTGCTGATGTAGGTTTACTAGGTTTACCTAACGTCGGAAAATCAACTTTGCTCTCAATTATATCGGCAGCAAAGCCCAAGATTGCAGACTACCACTTCACAACCTTAGAGCCAGTTCTGGGTATTATTTCACGATTTGATCAAAGCTATGTTGTAGCAGATATTCCAGGCTTAATTGAAGGTGCAGCAGAAGGCCAAGGCCTTGGTCATGACTTCTTGCGTCACATAGAGCGTACCCGCTTATTGATTCACGTGGTTGATGTATCTGGTTCAGAAGGCAGAGACCCAATTGAAGATTTTGATATGATCAATCGTGAATTAGAAAACTACGATGCAAGACTAATCGATCGCCCTCAAATTGTTGCTGCTTCAAAAGTGGATCAAACAGAAGATGAGGATTTAGAGCGCTTTAGACTCGCCATGATTGAGCGTGGTCATGACAAGATTTTCCCGATTTCAGCACCCATTCACATTGGTATTGATGCATTACTAGATGAACTCTTTAGTCAATTGGATCAATTGCCACCAACCGAGTTAGCAAAACCTATCTCTCTAGATAGGCGCGTTTACCAGTATGAGCCAGATACCTTTGAGGTGAGCCGAGATGAAGAAGGCTTCCTTGTCAGTGGTCCTTGGATTGAAGAATTAGTCATGTCAACAAACTTTGACGATGCAGAGTCACTGCACTTCTTCCAAAGGCAGCTTAGAAGAAGAGGCGTCATCGAAGAACTTGAAAAAGCTGGTGTCTTAGAAGGTGATCTAGTTACCATGGATACCTTCCAATTTGAATACATACCATAAGGAGTAAAATTTATGGCATTAACATCCAAACAGCGCGCGTATTTGCGCGGTTTAGCATCAGAACTGCAACCCCTTTTCCAATTGGGAAAAGAAGGCTTAAATGAACACATCGCAAGGCATTTTGATGAGAGCCTTGAAGGCCGTGAACTCGTTAAAGGCAGTGTCTTAAAAACATCAGATGTGTCACCAAGAGAAGCGGCCGAATCGATCGCTAAGGAAATTGGTGCAGAAGTCGTTCAAGTCATCGGGAGACGCTTTGTGCTCTATCGTCGATCTGAAAAATTAGCTAAAAAAGGCGAAGGGATTGTTTTACCAAGGTAAACAGTCCTTTTTTCTTGCTGAATATGTTCATATTGGTCTTTTTAGGTTATAATCCTGATATAAATACTTTTATGAAAGTGGTGAAATGAATGCAGAAATATGTATGTGATCTATGTGGTTACGTTTATGACCCAGAAGAAGGCGATCCAGATAACGGCGTAGAGCCAGGTACGGCTTTCGCGGATTTACCGGAAGATTGGCTATGCCCATTATGTGGTGTAGGTACAGATCAGTTTAGCCAGATCTAATCTAAATTTAGGTCTAGCTAATTAGCACGCTTTATTGATCGTGCTAGTGAAGAGAATGAGGTTAAGAAGAGGATGCCAGTACAAGTAATTGCACCTAATGTTTTCGAGCTAGGCGTTAGCCATCGGGATAGACCGATGTTTGATGCACTTATGCCACTCGAATACGGTACAACATATAACACATATATTGTTGTAGGTGAGACACACACTGCCTTAATTGATCCAGTTGACACAGTCAAAGCGGATGAATTAGTTGCGCACCTTCAGGCAGCAGGTATCAAGAAGGTCGATTACATCATCAACCTTCATACTGAGCAAGATCACGCAGGTGCAACACCTGCAGTAAGGAAACTTTATCCTGACGCACAACTCGTTGCATCTAAGCCTGTTGTTGATTTGATGGAGACTCACTTACACATCCCAAGAGAAGAATTCCGCATTATGGCAGCTGGTGATAAACTGGATTTGGGTGGACGCACATTAGAGTTCCGTCCGATTCCGTTCGCTCACTGGCCAGATAATACGATGTTGTATTTAGACGACGAAGGAATTTTATTCTCAAGTGACCTGTTTGGTGCCCACTTCGCATTGGAAGAGAATACTTACCATACATCCAGTGATGTATTAGCGGATGCAGCAAAGACTTATTATGCTGAAATTATGATGCCGTATAATACTCAAGTTGCGAAGTACACAAAACAGACAAGAGAATTAGCTCCACGCATCATCTGTCCAGCACACGGTATGATTTGGTATGATCCGAATTTTATCTTGAGCCTGTATGAAGAATGGACAGGGGATCGTAAGCGTCATAAAGTTGTTATCGGTTATGTGAGCATGCATGATAGCACACGTAACATGGTAGAAACGTTATGCACACAACTTGCCAAGCGCGGCATACAGTTCTCCAGCCGTAACGTGGTTACGAAACCAGAGGACTTGATGGTAGAAACAGGACATATGGCTACTGACTTGGTTGATGCAGCAGCATTGATTATCGCAGGTCCTACCGTCTTGATTGGTCCACACCCCGCATCGGCATACACAGCTGTGTTGTTTAATGCATTGAAGCCACGCGTCAATGTCTTTGGTTATATGGGTTCATTTGGATGGGGCGGCAAAGCTGCTGAAACCATTGAAGCTTTAACCCCTAATATCAAAGCAGACCGTATGGACTCCTTGCTCGTAAAAGGCTTGCCAACCGAAGCAGACAATGAAACCATTATCGCCTGGGCTAATGAGCTCGCAGATAAGGTTTTAGCGATTCCAAATCCATTGGTATAAGCTTAATTTAGCAAAATAAGAATCCCTTGAGAACAGTTTTATTGCTCTCAAGGGATTTTGTTTTGCTTAAAACATTTACTGTATCCTTCTAATCGCTATCACTAGTAGCCTTTTGTTCTTCACTAGGACCTAAGAGTAATTTTAAGATTTGAGGATACAAGGTCTCATAGTGTTCCTTCCAATGTTTGCTGGCAATGTCAGCCATCTCTTTTGTAGGGACCGTAAATTGACAGTCAATGATCTGACTTCGATCGTCACCTTGAAGCCCTAGGCTCACCCTAAATGCGCCGTTAAGGTCAGGTTGTGCTTGGGCCTTGACCATTTCTTCGTCCAGCTTTACTTGTAAGGACTCGCGTGTTGATTCTTGTAGATGCTTCCTCATAGGCAGAGGAACTGTTTGATACAAGGATTCCAAGATTTGCTGACCTTGACTTGTGATGTCTACTCTGTGAGCAGGCACTCCATTTGCGTCAAGGCTTGTTTCACCTTTGCGTTGAGCTTCATACAAAAAACCATCGGCTAATAGCTGCTGATACAGTACACCAAAATCAAAGTAGTCAATATAAATGGTATCTAAAGCAGCCTTCATAAACTCGTCTTGAGTGAGGCTAGGTAAACGGTCTGCTAGATAGAGCAAAACCATTTTCTTGACAACCAGTTCATTTCCTTCGCTTATCATAGTATCCTTAGCTGTTTTGTTTCTTTAATTCTGCAAGAATGCTGGCGAGTAATTCGCTATCTGTTGGACCTGGAATCTCTTCTTCAGCTTTGACTTCTTCAATCTTACGAAGTTTGGCTGCGTTCGCACGAAGCTTATTGATTCCTTTTAGCATTAAGAAGATGATCAATGCAATGATGAGGAAACTGATGATCGCTTCAATGAAAACGCCCCATAAGATTGCCACTTCTCCAACATCGCCAGATGCTGGACTTAAAACCGTTTTGATTTCACTAAAGTCAATACCCGCGGTGGCCACACCGATTACAGGCATAATGATGTTTGCTACAAGTGAATCAACAATCGTTTTAAATGCGCCACCAATCACGACACCAACTGCCATGTCAATGACACTACCCCTGGAGATAAACTCCTTAAATTCTTTAATCAGTCCCATAACAAGCCTCCAAAATAATATTTATATACATAACTGTATTGTACATCATATATTACAATAAAAAGAGCGTCCATTGACAGTACAGTTGGGACTGTTTAAGCTGTAGATGGACGCCCTTTTACTTTTGTTTGATCCTTAGTACACCTGCTCGTGTACAATAACGTATTTCGCTAATTCAGGTTTCAGTTCTTCAGGATTGGCGCTTAGTGATGTTTCTACAGTTACGCCTCTTTCATTGGTAAACGGTTCGAGGTAGTTTAAGAACTTGATCAATTCATCTTCTGATTCGCTACCTGCTACTTTATAGATGCTGTCGATATAAATATGAGTAATATCATAATCTTTGGCGAGCATTCCAGCTATAAAACTACCCAACTCTCGGAACCCGAGCGTTGGGTATTCATCAATGTCTACAAGACGTACTTTATAACTTACAAGACCGTTCAGGCGCTTCCCGCGCTCAATGCAAACAACATTATCTAGATCGTTATCCGCATGGACATTCAGGTCATCGACCATCTTGCTGGTCTTCCCGCTGCCCTTTGGTCCTACTATTACCTTGATCATACGCATGTCTCCTCGCTAATATCCTAGTCCCAACTGATCTTAAATGTATTGTATCTGATTTAACTGTAAATTAACAGTACGAAAAGTGGTGATCACTTGACTATAAACCTACTTTATACTCTAGAATGGCTATAGTGGAGGTGCAAACTGATGACAATAAAGGAGATTGAAGCCAAAAGCGGACTGGATCGTGCAACGATCCGCTTCTATGAAAAGGAAGGCTTTATTCAAGTCGAGCGCTTACCCAATGGCTATAGAAAGTATAGCGCATATAATTTAGATGTTCTTTTGAAAATCAAATTGCTGCGCCAATTAGGTCTATCTTTAGATGACCTAAGAACCGTCATATCCAAAGAAGAAAATCTTTTAGATGTATTAAAAGATGTCAAAGCGTCACTTAGTGCCCAAGTAGAAGAACAAAAAAGAGCGGGATTCATCAGTGAGCAGTTGATTCGTGACCATGTTGATTTTGAAACCTTAGACGCCAGAGCATATTTAAATCGAGCTCAAATTGAGCCTGTAGCTGCTCCCGTGGAGCATAGAGGTAGACAAGTCACTTCAGATACCTTAACGATATGGGATCGAATGCCTTATGTTAAGCGTCCGTTAAGGCGCTTGGCTGCTCGCACCTTTGATTATCTCTTCTACTATTACCTCATACAGGCTGCTCTACGCGTGTCTTTGGGCTACGATCCTTTTTTGACTAACGCGTCATACTCAATTGTGAGCTTAGCAGCATTTGTACTGATGCTCGCTTTAGAACCTTTCCTATTATACTTTTTCAAAACAACAGCAGGGAAGAGACTCTTTCTTTTATCGATCGAAGATTCTGACGGCAAGGCATTACCATTGGATAAGGCAAGGTCTAGAACGTGGAATTTGTTTGTCCGAGGATTGGGTTTAGGTATTCCCATATACAATTTGATCTGTATGTATAGGCAAATCGATATTCTACATCGAGGAGAGCGTACAGATTGGGATCAGTTCTTAGCCTATCGACAAAAACCAGCTCGTAAAGCAAGACAATACCTTTTTATCCCTCTAACGATTCTAATTGTATTCTTGCATTTAGGTATACAAAACTGGAGTCACTTACCACCCAATCGAGGCACTCTGGATTTATTAGCGTTTACTGAGAACTATAACTACTATGTTAGATCATTGGGCTTTGATACCAATAGAAGGCATATGGATGAGGATGGTAATCTCCAACAGCTAGAAGAGCTTGGTAGTGTTTCAGTGGATATTCTAGATATGCCTACAGTTATCTACAATTACGAGTTCACTGAAAATGAACTAACAGGAGTCTTTTTTCAAGTCTCCATACAAGATGAAAAGCAATGGATCAGTAGTTTTGATACGGATACAAGCTTAATTATGCTCTCACTTATGGGTGCAAATAAAGATGAAAGAATTGCTCTTCGTATGCAAAATAAGCTGGCAAGCCATATTCCAGAAGATTTCTTTAGTTCTTATCAATTTGAATTGTATGGTTACAAGGTATCGGTGGAAACAAGTCATAGTGGTTATGTATCGACGGGTATAAATTTGCTTATGCCAATTGATGCGTCAAAGCAACATGACTTTCAATATCACTTTCGTATTGAAAAGCTTTGATACTCTATTAAGCTAGGCAAATCCCATGCAAATCCGTATACTATCAAAATACACTGACGAGAGAGGCTAAATTGGGATACAGATGAAGCATAAATTAACAAGACTAGAAAACTTAGCAGTAGGTTCCTTA
>CAYXVJ010000139.1:0-6622 GCA_964468675.1 uncultured Oscillospiraceae bacterium | reverse complement strand
TAAAAGCTGGCACCATAAAAGTAAAGGCTGATCGTCCCCTATATGCCGAAGGGGCTATTTCTATTGTCTTAGGAGAGACTGAACTCTATCGCATAGGCTACATCGATTCGAGTACGAGTAAAGTCTTCATTCATCTGAAGGTGCTAGATGTGAACTTAGATACTAGTGAACTAAGCTTACGGATCAAAGTCTACAATGCGTTTGACTACTCATCTGAACACATTGTATCTAGCATGGATTGATCTAGGTCTATTGTAAGCGCCTGTATACTTCACTTAGTGGTAGACCCACAACCGTATAATGATCACCATGGATGCGTTCTACCAATAAACTACCAAATTCTTGAATCCCATAGGCACCAGCTTTATCTTTGGTTAGGCCTAAAGCGATGTATTCTTTTACGATCGCTTTTTGCTTCTCATCCCAAGGATGAAAACGCACTTCAGTAACAGAGGTAAAGGCTTCTATGCCTTCTTTAGAAACTAAAGCAACAGCCGTTATAACAAGGTGTGTTTGTCCAGATAAGCGCTTTAAGATTGCAAAGCTGTCAGCCTCATCTACAGGTTTACCTAAGACTTCGCCATCGTAGACTACAGTATCTGCTGCAAGAACAATACAGTCCTTCTCTTGAAGATCAATCTCCAAAACAGTCCTTGCCTTCTGTATTGCCACAGCTCTAGTGGCATAAGCAACTTGTAAGGCTTTATTCTCACTGTCTAAGTGATCTAGATGCTGAGTAAAAATAGGCGCTTCATCTATATCTGCAATCTTTACTTCAAAATCCAATCCAAGCATTAGAAGTAGGTCTTTACGCCTGGGTGAATTAGAAGCCAGAATCAAGCGTTTATTTTGCTTATCTATTTTTCCATTTGCTGTATCTAGATGGATACCAGGACTTAAGTCAAATCTATTACTCATAAAGCCTCACCGTAACTCTTTTAATATCGTATGTGCAAACACCATATTAGCACGATTAAACGATATATTTAATGAACTTTTGTGGAGCTAAGCTAGATCACAGTTTTAAAACTACGTTACGCAGCTGGTATAGCTAAGTCCGCTATAATGGGGATAGAAATATTCCCGCCGACCTTCTTCTTAGATCGATTGAAGGCCGGCGGGCTTTTATAGAGAGGTTAAAATATGCAATTTATCTGGTACCCCAAATGTAGTACTTGTAAGAAGATGAAAGACTTCCTTGACGAGAAACAAATCACATACGACTTAAGAAATATTATGGAGGATACACCTACAGCTGATGAACTAGAAGCCTGGCACTTAAGATCAGGTCTTCCCTTCTCACGCTTCATCAACAGCTCTGGTCAGCTCTATAGAAGCCTTGACTTGAAAACAAAACTTGTAGGCATGTCCTTGAAAGATCAGTATAAAATTATCTCTCAAGATCCATACCTCATCCGCAGACCACTACTGGTATCAGACGACTTGGTCTTGGTAGGTAGTAAAGTCGCAGAATGGGAGACTGCATTCAACATAAATGGCTAAGACACTTAACTGTCTTGGAGCATCTTAGCTAGAATGCTTGCAGCACCTTCAATTCCGAAACGAGAAGTTGAGATGCAGATGTCGTATGAGTCTGCCTCTCCCCATTTCTTCGTACCGTAATAGTCATGGTAGTGTTCACGGTTCTTATCCGTTTTCTTGATGATGCGGCGGGCATCTTTCTCACTTGCGTCATCGCTCTCCATGATCCGTTTAATACGATCTTCTTCATCACCATGAACGAAGATTGTAACGAGGTCTGGATCGTCTTTTAAGACTTCATCAGCAACGCGGCCAACAATGACGCAAGAAGCAGTGTTTGCAGCTTTAATGATTTGTCCTGAGATGGCTTGGTAGATGCGATCACTTAAGACATAAAAGCCTGCATCGTATTCTGGGACATAAGGATTTCTTAAACCCATAGGGAAGCCTAATGCAGTGAACGACAAAGGCTTCTCATCGTGTTTTTCTAAATCTTCAAGATTGTAGTTTTCGCTATGGGCAACTTCTTCTAAGAGCCGCTTATCGTAGAATTCAATGCCTAAGTGCTCAGCTAGAAGGCGACCTAGGGTACGACCTCCACTGCCATGTTGGCGACCGATGGTAATAATCAAACGCTTACTCATACTTATAACTCCTTGGTATGGTATAGCAGCTTTAGTCCTGCCTTGCGTTTCCATCCTTTACAATCTTATTTTATCAAAAAGAGTAATATTATGCCCGTTATATTGTGCTTTATTTCGCTATAGTTATAGATGAGTTAAGGGGGAGCCTATGTCAAAGAAGCAGCATATCCGGATTCAATCTTATACACAGCACCTTCAAGCATCTAAACAACTTGAGTTAACACGCTTACTAGACAAGTCTAAAGATAGGCGTGAATTTGAGCGTGCGATTCGTAATCAACCAAGCCACACTCTATTGGCAAGTATGAAGCAAGAGATCTGTGGCATCATTAGTTTCTTAATGGAGAGTGCAGGACACGAAGCGCAGCTTTTAATCTTTGTTGAACCGAAGCATCGCGGTATGGGCATAGGGACTTTATTGTTCGAACATGGCATAAAACGTCTCCATCACCAGTACAAAAATTTCAATGTGTCCTGTTTATACCCCAAAGGCGATCTTGCTAGCGAAAGCTTTCTATATAAGCATGGTCTAGCATACCGCTATACAAACCTCTGCATGATCTACCCCCACAACAAACTCTTAGTCGATATAGCTGTAAGGAGCGAAGCTCAAATCATCCCTTACGAGGATCAATATTATGAAGCTATGGTGAGGCTTCGAAATATAGGCATTTTAGAAGACCAGGCGATTAAACATATGCCTCAACACGAACTCTTTCTTGTAAACGATTCCGCCTATCGCGATTGGATGCTCTTACATAAGGATGAAGCATTTATCTTGCTATATGAAGACCAGTGTGCGGGCTTTGCAATGGCAGGTGGCGATGGCGAAGTACGCTCCATTGTCGTCTCGCCCGAGCTAAGAGGCTTAGGCTTTGGCAAGATGCTCGTGACACGTGCACTATCGCATCAGCTTAAACGAGGAAAAGAAGAGATCTATCTATGGGTCGCAAAAAACAATACAGTTGCACGAACGATGTATCAAAGCCTAGGTTTTCAGATCGAAGCAGAATATGATTGTGCATACGGCACACCCATCTACTAAAGTTTTTAGAAGGTTTACAGATCAACTATATTTTAAGATTGAACTTTCTTCGGTATAGAAAGAAAATGTAGTAGTTAAGCGCATTTTAAAGGAGAAATTTATGTTAGAGCTTCGGCATATCAGTAAAACCTATCTTGTGGGTGAAATAGAAACAAAAGCATTACAAGATGTATCCATTGCATTTCGCGAGCAAGAATTCGTCGCAATCTTAGGTACATCTGGATCCGGTAAAACAACGAGTCTAAATATTATCGGTGGTTTAGATCGAGCAGACTCTGGCAACTTGATTATCAAAGGTAAGGACACTACAGGATTTTCTAACCATGACTGGGATGCTTATAGAAACAATTCCGTAGGTTTCGTATTCCAAAGCTATAACCTGATCAACCATTTATCGATTGTGGCCAATGTCGAAATGGGCATGACCCTATCCGGTGTAAGCAAAAAAGAGAAACGCGAACGTGCGTTAAAAGTGCTTCGTGAAGTAGGGCTTGAAGAACATCTACATAAGAATCCCACTCAGCTCTCAGGTGGTCAGCAACAACGTGTTGCCATCGCAAGAGCCTTGGCTAACGATCCAGAAGTCCTACTTTGTGATGAGCCAACAGGTGCCCTGGATAGCGAGACCAGCCGCCAAATAATGGATTTAATCCGCGAAGTATCAAAAGAGCGCCTCGTCATCATTGTCACACATAACCCTGATATTGCTGACGCCTATGCAGATCGCATTGTACGCTTCTCAGATGGCCGTATTGTAGCAGACAGCAATCCTTATGAGGTGCCTGTTCAAGAAGATCAGTTCAAGATACGTAAAACAGCGATGAACTATTGGACAGCGCTTACTTTGTCTTTCAATAACCTATTGACGAAAAAGGGACGTACGATCCTAACCTCTTTTGCCTCTAGCATCGGCATCATTGGCATCGCAGTTATATTGGCTTTGTCATCTGGTTTCCAAGTACAAATTGATAAGTATCAGATGGATACACTCGCCAATATGCCCATCATCATATCTCAGCAAGCAGCATCCTTTAATGCTGAAGACATTGCTTCCATGCAAGATGAGTTCCTCAGCACAGAAGAGTTTAGTGATGCAAGTGAGATAAGCCTATACAATCCTGAAGACAGTACCTTCTTACATAAAAATGAGTTCACAGACGAATTCATCACCTACCTACAAGACATCGATCCAGATATCGCAAGTTCTGTCGGTGTTGTCAGATCCATACAAATGAATATTTTAAGGGATACATCAAACGAGATTCTACCTGTTAGCCTCAGCTCTCCTGGAGCCCAAGGTGGGGCTTCTAGTTCCCCAAATCTCGGGATGTCCTCCTACCCTATTAACCTAGATCCTGAAGAAGAAGCATATTTAGAATCGTCATATGACTTATTAGCAGGTGAATTTCCCAGCTCCTATACGGATCTGGTATTGGTCGTGGATTCGAGAAACAGAGTCAATGTTGCAATAATGGATGGCTTAGGTTTCGATATCGAAGATGTAGATACAATTGCTTTTGATGAGATTTTAGATCTCGAGTTTAAAGCGATTTCAAATAACGACTACTACAGCAAGACTGAATTTGATACCTTTGCACCCAGCACGAATTTCGATGAAATGTATGCATCTAGCGATGGCATAACACTACGTATCAGTGGTATTGTGCGTCAGAAAAAAGATGTAGGGATTGCCGTATTGAGCCCAGGTATTGCTTACAGCGATGAACTTACTCAAGCAATTATCGAGATGCAAAAAGATTCAGATGTGGTTCAAGCTCAAATCGAGAGTGACACAAATGTCATCACAACAGAGAGCATGACTGAAGAAGAAAAAGACCAATTTTTAGCTTACTTAGGTGCAGATAGCCTCCCTACAATGCTCCTTGTCTACCCACAAACCTTCCAAGACAAAGATGCCGTCAGAAGCTACTTGGACACCTACAATGAAGACCTTGTGCGTGATGAGCAGATTATCTACACAGACATGGCTGCTACTGTCTCCGAGCTCTCAGGTGGCATTATGAACGCCATAACACTCGTCTTAGTTGCCTTTGCTGCTATATCCCTTGTCGTCAGCTTGATTATGATCTCCATCATCACATACACCTCCGTGCTTGAGCGTACTAAAGAGATTGGTATTCTAAGAGCTCTAGGTGCAAGAAAGAAAGACATCACACGCGTCTTTGACGCAGAAACCTTCATCATCGGTGTCTTATCTGGTCTATTAGGTATAGCCATCGCCCACCTATTAACCTACCCAATCAACAGCTTCTTATACCGTATGACGGACTTGACCAATGTTGCCGTCCTGCAGGTGGACCATGCAATCTTCCTCGTTGTCATTAGCACCATCTTAACGGTTCTAGGTGGTCACATCCCAGCCATTATGGCTTCTCGTAAGGATCCTGTTGAAGCATTGCGATCCGAATAAACATAGGTCTTGGATTTGTATTTTCATTTAGTATTTAGTATTTAGTATTCGCTGTTAATCCAAATTGAAGGGGCTGCCTCAAAAGCAATTTAGCTTAGAGGCAGCCCCTTCATCTTTTCTTCATTTATAGTCTTGCAACTAGTTACAGTCAAAAGGAATGTGATATTTCATTTTAATGTACTTTATTAATTTAATGGTACAACGGATCCATCGTATTCAGCGTTGATGAAATCACTGATGGTTTTACTTGTTATGGCTTCAATCAAGGCTTTGATCTCTGCTCTGTCTTCATCACCCTTTTGAATGGCCACTACGTTACCATAGTATTCAGCCGCTTCAGATTCTGTTGATTCTGCTGCGATGGAATCTTCTAAACCAAGACCTGCAGCCAATGCGTAGTTACCGTTAATGACGGCTAGATCTAAGCTTGCAAGCACGTTTGTGATATTCGCTGCATCTAGTTCAACAATGTCTAAGTTCAGTTCATTTTCAATGATGTCGTTGGCTGTTGCTTCAAGGCCTACACCATCTCTTAGTTTAATCAAGCCTTCTTGTTGCAAGAGTTGCAAGGCTCTCGCTTCGTTGGTTGCATCGTTTGGTACACCAATTTCTGCACCTTCAGTTAAGGCATCAATCGAATCAACGCGTCCCTTATAGAGGCCTAAAGGTTCGAAGTGAACGGCTACAATCCCTTGGAGGTCTGCATTGTTATCTTCATTAAAGCCATCTAAGTAAGGTTGGTGTTGGAAGAAGTTTGCATCTAAGTCTCCTGATAGGAGTGCTTGGTTTGGCGTGACATAGTCTGTATACTCAACGATCTCAAGATCAATGTTTTGTTCAGCTAAGATGGCCTTCACTTCTTCTAAGATGATGGAGTGAGGTACGATCGTTGCTCCCACGACGAGCTTTGTTGCTGTGTCTGTCTGAGCATTTGTAGTAAGCGAGGCATCTGTTTGATTTGCTCCTTCACCTCCACAAGCAGCTGCTAAGATTGCAACTCCTGCTGCTAAGGATAAGGCT
>CAYXVJ010000138.1:0-6826 GCA_964468675.1 uncultured Oscillospiraceae bacterium | reverse complement strand
TGATACTTTCATTTCTCTTTTCTTCCATCACGGCATGGTCTTGGTAGTTATTGATAAACAAGAAGCCTCTATGCCCATCAGTTCTTAAGCTATAGCGTAAAGTCTTTAAATCACTTGGCTCTAGTTCTGCTTGGCCTTCTGGTAAGACGGTCGGTAAGTCAATAAAGTCCTCTCCAAAGAATCTAGTGAAATAGTGTAGGTTTTTAAGCCTCAAGTACGACTCTCGTACTTGACCGAATTCACCTAGCGCTGCTTGATAGTCATAGGAGATCTTAGAGACTTGACCTTCATTTAAGAAGCCACCGTGAATACCTTTAGGGTTACTGCCACCATGGAACATGTAGTAGCCAAGGAAGTTACAACCTGAAGCAAGCTTGATGTTGGCCATCGCATCAACAGACTTATATGGATATTGGAAGCGATAGTAGTATGAGACCATCATGCCACCGCCCATTTCGCAACAAGCATAAGGCCTGTCTTCCGGTTGATAACGCGGTGTGAAATCCGTTCTGCTAACAAAATCATTTTGATGGTAGTTTTGGTAGATGTATTCATCTGTTAATGGATGCTCACCCACATCATCGTAAAAGAGCCAAGGCCTAAACGCGTAACCACCCCAAAGCGGCAGCATATCATCTGGTGCGATAGCACCACCCCAAGCAGTTGCGGTATAAAAGACGGGTAATAAGCCACACTGTGCCGCTAAGCTCTTCATGGTCTGCATGTAGTACTCCCCTTCATCACCGGGGAAGACCCATTCATTAGTGGTACCAACGGTCATCTCCCAAGGGGCGGATGAGTGCATGTACTCGTTATCGATCTGCACACCGATAATGGGGCCGTCATCTTTAAAGAACATGCCATCCACTTGCTTGGCAATCGCACGGTACAAGCGCTCCGAGTGATACATCCAGCCATCGCCAATTTTTCTTACTTCAAAGCCTTTACCGTAGAGCCAGTCTGGTAAGCCACCATTTCTAACTTCTCCATGGTCAAAGGGACCTACTCGAATAATGGCGTAGAGGCCATGCTTATGACACAGCCTAACGAATCTACCTAAATCTCTGCGACCATCAAAGCGAAACTCGCCTTCAATCTCTTCGTGGTGGTTCCAGAAGATGTAGGTGGCGATCACATTGATGCCACCTGCCTTCATTTTTAAGAGTTCATCTTCCCAGCGATCTTGATGCACGCGGCTAAAATGAATCTCTCCACTCACACCGAAAAACGGCTTGCCATTACGCTCCATGTAGTAATTCGTAAACGAAATTTCATTTCCACTTTGGCTTTGCCCTCTAAAGTTTTCATCTAGTGGACGAATAAGCTTCTTTTCGACCTGTGTTACATCAACTGAAAAACCCATTGTTTATCTCCTCTACATATTGAACTGCCTTCATATGGGACGGATCCTTGGTTAAGGCTTGCTTTAAAAATGACACAGCTTTTTTGTATTCCTCTAGACCAATATTGCCTAGTGCCATGAGGTAATAGCAGTTTGCTTGATTGACAGCCGCTTCATCCTCTTCGTAGACGGTCATTTCGGGCAAAGACACAGCGAAGAAATCTGCTTTAACTTCGTCATCCAAGTGCTCTTCACCAGCATCTATTAGCCTTGAGAAGCATGCTTTAGCTGCTCGCTCTTCACCCAACGCTTGCCACGACAAACCTTGGTAGAGGATCATGTCAACTGGCTGATCGTTGTAATACATAGCACCTGATAGTTCACTGACTCCTCTTGTTGCAAGTCTATAGTGTTCAATGCTCTTGTCGTCCTCACCCATAACCTGATAGAGCCTTGCCAATCTAAAGTGCAAGTGATTATCCTTCGTACCTTCGAGCTTACCTTCACCTAAGTTCTCTGGATAGACTAAGGCTTGGGACAGTAAGCGTTCTGCATGTGCTAACTCATTTTTAGATACTGCTTCTTCTGCAAACTTAATTAATGCCCATTCATATTGTGCCGTTATCTTACCTTCGCCACCTTCCCATGGATGGAAGCGGTGCCCTTCAATTGCTCGGTAGGCATCTTCGTAACGATGGTTTAAGTTTAGTAAAGTAATGTATTCCACGTATAAAGGATCTAGTTTAGTCAGCAGCTCTGGATGCTCTTGCATCTTACTTAAGCGTTCCTTAAAGGAGATACCCATACGTCTATAGAGCTGATCTTTCTCCATAAACACACGTGCATCGCTCGTATCTAGTAAGAATGCTTCTTCGATATATTGTTTTGCTAAGTCGAAGTTTTGCTCTTTATTGGCATACACCAAGGATAAGTTTCTAGCTACCGTTGGGAATGTAGGATCTTCTTCGTGAGACGCTAGCCATAAGGCTTTGGCTTCATCAAAGCGCAAGCGATCGTAGAAGAGGTTAGCTAGGTAATACTTCGCTTTTGGACCACTAGAAGATTCGATTGCATAACTTAGTACCGGTATATCTTCTAATGCATTCGGGAAGCAGTAAGCTGGATCACTTGCTTCTGCAAGCTTTAATTCCTTAGCAGCATCAAGACCTAAAAGGCTCTTGTAGTATGCCTGATAGTAGTAAACCAAAGGCATCCTTGCTGTACTGAACCCTAGGAAGTCAACAGCTTCTTGATATGCTCCAAAATCATGGTAGTCTCTTGCAACCATTAAGATGCGCTGATCGTCATCTCGCATGAGCAAGGTCAACGCTTCGTTATCCATCTCTTGATCTAAAAGATGTCCTTCGTAATACGATAAGAAGTCAAAGGGATCTAGTTTCAAGCTCTCTATGACAAAATGTTTCGCTTCATCAATCAAGCCTAACTTTCGTAAGAGATATGCTTTAAGGCCTCTTGCTTTAATGCTATCCATTTGCCTGTTCAAAGATGAATTGACAAAGTCTAAGGCTTCTTTGTATGCACCACGCCTAGCGGAGATGGCAGCCAAGTAATAAAAGGACGTTGCTTGTTGTTCTTTAGACCAAATCGCCTTATGGAAGGCATCAAAGGCTTCATCGTATGAACCTTGATACCATAAGCTTAGACCGAGCATCTCGTATGCTTCACTGTTATACGGATTGAAATTCCATGTAATCAAGCGTTCAATGGCTTGCTCAAAGTAGCTTTGTGCACGTTTGAAGTGCCCTCTTCTTAACAGCAGTGTGCCGTAGGCAGTATTCAGCCTGCTGTCTTGTGGATCTCTCTTTAAACCTTCCAGATAGTATTGGTCTGGCCTGGTTCTGGCATGACGAATCTGTTCTAGATGCTGTCCGATCAAGAGTAATTCTTCATTGTGCATGACCTCCTCTGGTGGAAGTGGTTCTTTAGCTGCGTCCGGCATGGCTTTGATAGATTCTTCTTCTGGCGTATAAGATACAAGGGTACGTCCTTGACTCTGGATCTCAAAAGACATTTGATCTAGATTAAATTGCTCCAGGTTTAAATCTTCTGCCAACAATCTTTGCTTGTAAGTTTTTTTAGGCGAAAATGAGAACTCATCTTTATAGATGACAGTCTCGCCCTCGGTAACTAGAAGTGTTGCCTCATCAAAAACAGAAGAAGCATAGGCCTTTAGCACTAAGCTTTCACATGCATCATCTAATTCAATGCCAATTGCCGCATCAACACTTGCATTATGGATTACGCCAACATCTTTATACGGCATGAAATACTGCTTGAATTGTTTCGTTTCAAATGGTTTTAACCAGGTAAAGTCTGGCTGGTTATCGGTATAGATTCCAGTCATCAATTCAATGTAAGGGCCATCCTCATCGGTGAGGTTACGATCCCATGCTTGACCAAAATCGCCATGTCCCCAGGTCCACTGTTTCTTACCTGGCGATACGTGATGGCTTGCAACGTGTAAGAGACCTGCTTTTTCTTTATGGTCGTAATTACCAATGAAGTCATAGTCTGAGTGTTCTACCATGTAAGATGTTGGGACAGGGATATTCTTATAAAAAGAAATGTCCACGCCTTCACTATAGTCTTTTTTATAGTACGTAGATCTGGAGATAGGGAAACGTGAGACATCACGCTTGCCATGGTCCATCACAAAGCGTACATCTGGTGGGAAGATGGATTGCGTATGTTCATTAGCCGGAACAGCTGGATTGGCCCACCATAAGAAGGATTGAGGCAATGCTGTTCTATTGTATAGGTCACTACTAAGCTCAATATAAGCCTTATCAGGATGGAGGCTAATCTTGAGAGTAGACTTTGTACCATTCATGCGATCCACATCGTGTAGCAAAACAGATCCACTACCGTCCTCATCTTCTTGGATCAGATAGTCCACTGGCATAAAGGTAGATGGCCTGTGATGCTGTGGCCAGTTAAACTCGATACCACCAGAAACCCATGGGCCTAAAAGCCCTACTAAGGCAGGCTTAATGACTTGATTGTAGTAGACAAAATCGTAGCCATTTGTTTTATCAATGGCTCGTTGAATCCGTCCACCCAATTCTGGCAATACACTCACTTTAAGGTATTCGTTTTCCAAATAGACCACCGTGTACGTTTTATCGACACGCTTATCTTTTATGGTTTCAGTAATCGGATATGGATATACTTTGCCTGTACTACCTTGATATACCCGTTTTTCTAAAAACATCGGGTTTTTCTCTGGAATTCCTGCTTCATAAGTAGGAATAACAACTTGACTTTCCCAAACACGAACTGTTTTCATATGATTCACCTCATTTATCTGGATCTCCACTGATCCTTAAACTTAGTATAGGCTAGCTCAAAATGGATTACATTATTAAAAATCAACCATTTATTGCGAAAAATTGCTCTCACCTTTCAACTTGATCTCATCTCTGCATATATAGACTATATAAAATACCTATTAAAAGAACATTAGGTAAATTTACTTAATTTATCAGCAAGATGTCTGAAAATGCTCATAAACTACACCGTTCCTATTGTTTTTTGTGTTGACGTCAAATAATTGTCATTGTATATTATTTACAAGAGCAGATGATCAGGGGGATATATTCGTGCAATATGTCATTGAACGTAGCCCGCAAGCTATTTTGCGGGACTAAGCTTTATTGTTAATTGTGTAGATGCAAGCATCTATTTATTGCCCTTGATTAACGTTCATTTCTAACTTGTAGATGATTTGAATTTACCCATATAACTCTTTTAATTTGATGTAACGCCTTCTGGCAATACATAGAAACACAAGTTCGGAGATAAATTGCAATTGGCAATTGTATTTTATCGACCGCCGACAGGCATTATTCCTAAAACAAGGAGGAATGTATGAAAAGAGTGAGGAAAGCATTAGCTTTAATGCTTACATGCAGCTTGTTAATCGTAACAGCTGTTGGATGTGGCTCCACAACAGGTCCGGGATCAGATCCCGACGACAGCCCAAGCGCGCCTGTACAAAATGGTGAAGCACCTGAAGAAGGTAAGGATACAAACAATGGTAGACCTTACAACCTAACACCCGCTGCCTATGACTCAAGAGGCGACAAATATCTCAACGGTATCAATGCTACAATTCTTCCCGTCACGGATGAAGACGTAACCATTACAGTTTGGAGATCTTTCTCATCTACAGTCATGCAAGGCATGGACGAGTGTCTTGCTGTAGAAGAATTAGAAGAGCGTACAGGCGTCAAAATCGAATGGCTGTACCCTCCTAGTGGTAATGAAAATGAGAACTTCACACTACGAACCTCAACTGACCAATTACCACATATCTTCTCTATGCCCCCTGACTATCCAGGCGGTGTAACCAAAGCGATCGATGACGAAGTCTATTTAGACTTAACACCGTATTACGATGAAGGCCTCATGCCCAACATCAAATACCTCAGAGAAGCCAATGACGATATCAACAAAGACTTTATCGATGACGAAGGTAGAATGACCTATTTCCCAATGGTCGATATCGTACCTAGCCACCCTTGGAGTGGTATCTGGATCCGCCAAGACTGGCTCGATGAGCTAGACATGGAAACACCTACAACAATCGATGAGTGGGACACCATGCTAAGGGCCATGAAAGACCTAAAGGGTGGCTTCCCATTAGCCACCAATATCAGAGACTGGTACGGCGTCAAGACAAACTACATGTTTGCTGGCTCCTACGAATCAGCTTACCAACAGTTCATTAACAAGGACGGCACCGTTGTCTACGGTTCCATTGAACCAGGTTACGAAGATTTCTTAACCCTCATGCACACTTGGTATAAAGACGGTATCTTAGATCCTGACTTTGCTACCAGAACCAATGACGACTATTTCGCAAACGTTGCCAACGGCGTAGTTGGTGCATTCGGCTTAGCTTATGGTGAGATGGGCCAACAAAAATTAACCGGTATGACTTTAGACCCAGATTGGAAAGTCACCCCCGTTATTAATCCAACATCTTACGAAGGCCAAACCATCCACTTGCGCCAGAACAACTCTACTGTTAGGTCTGATAGAGAGTTTGTGACCGTGCAAGCAGTGGATGACGGCATTGACAAAGTATTGGCACAGTGGAAAGACTACTGGTACAGCCAAGATGGTGGCGACTTGATGTCTTACGGACCAGAGGGCGTTAGCTATGAGTGGAACGATGACGGCGACGTCACATGGATCTTCCCAGAGTTAGAAGAAAGAACAGATGCGGACTTCTGGACACTCTATCCAAAATTCAAAGTCCACAACTATGGTTACTTACGTGACTCAACCGCTTACGAATTCGAACCAGAAGTATTCGAGTGTATCGATACATGGTCTACGCAAGAAGCCGATTGGTTGATGCCAGAGAGTATTGCTTTCACATCTGATGAATCTAGAGAATTAAGCAATATAATGACGGACATCAATACCTTCGTTGAAGAAAGAACAGCCACCTTTATT
>CAYXVJ010000137.1:0-6863 GCA_964468675.1 uncultured Oscillospiraceae bacterium | reverse complement strand
CCCTGATTATCCGTTCAGCTCAGTGTCTGTAAGTGAGCCAAAGTTTGACCTTTTTGATTGTCAGAATTGCTGGAACGGAATGTCACAGACTCATACTGCTTTAGAAACTGTATATTGGATGGAGCAGTACGGCAAAGCAGATTTACATAAAGAATATATGGAAATGATGGTTAGTATATTCAATGACAGCGATATGAAATGTACTCAGGAAATAAATCCGTTTACCGGAGAATTTTCAAATACAGCACCAAATTTTACAACGTCACTTATTATGTACACTGAATTTGTTAAACGACTTGGTATTTTGGATAAATAAAAATTGGAGGGTATCCTGACTTTAGGACTTAGACCGTAATATCTATATAAATGAATCCTTGGACTTGGCTCTGTGTGGGCTTTTCCAAGGATTTTTTGTAATAAAAGCGTAATATATTTTGTCCTATTATATCCTGTTATACTATACCCATTTTCAATGCACCATGTTATACTGAAAGTACGATTCTAGAAGAGATGGGGGTGAGGATTTGTACGTTGCGATAACTGGGGCTGGTAAAGCCCGTGTCATTCAATTTAGAGAAGATACACGCATTCCAGGTACCACTAAAAAGAAGACCAAAGTCATCAAAACCATTGGGAACTATGAGCGCTTACTGGCTGAAGATCCAAACATTGTCGAGAAATTAAGGGCAGAAGCCAAAGCCTTAACGAAGGCACAAAAGGAGTCAGAGGCACCCATTCAGCTTCAACTGTCTTCCGTTGACGTGCATCACTCTGCTGATGTCACAGCATCCTATCGTTTTGGTCATGCGTTGGTCAAGCAAGTCTGGGAGAAGATGGGCTTAGAGAGCTTCTTCGTCCAGCACTGTGGCAAACGTAATGCCAAAGCTGTTGCCGAAGCCCTCTTCTATCTGCTCGCTCATCGTTGTGGTGAACCAGCCAGCATCCGTGCAAGTGCCGCGGAGCAAACGGTTTATGCAGGGATGGAGCCTTTGGGGATGGATGTCTTCTATGGGGTATTGGATGTATTGGCCAAACAAAAGGAAGCGGTCATTGCACACCTGGCTGACTTCTTTGAAAAACAGACCGATCGACAAGGTCCTGAAGCGTACTACGACGTCACCACCTATGCCTTTGAAAGTACGCGCTGGGGGGAATTACGGATGTTTGGCTTCTCCAAGGACCACAAGAACAATGAAGTGCAAGTCGTCATGGGCTTGTTACTGGATAACAACGGGATCCCCATTACCTACGAGCTGTTTCCTGGTACTACGATGGATCAAAATACCTTAGTGGATGCGGTGAACAACTTAAAAGCGGTCTATCGTTTGGATAAGATCACCATCGTCGCGGATCGTGGTCTGAACAGTGGGGCAAATTTAAACTACTTGGTCGAAAACGAACATGACTTTGTCATCAGTTACACCTTAAAGCGTTCGTCTGCAGACTTTAAAGCACTGGTCTTTGCCGCAGACAGTTGGACGCTGGTCCTGGATGAAACAACGGGTGAATTGGTATCGAAATCGAAAATCATCGACCATCAGCTTGACGTCAAGGTACCACTGGATCCAGCCAAGCAAGAAACGGTTAAGAAGCGAGGTCGTCCCAGGAAATATGAGATCAAAACACACGCCGTCAAGATTCATTTGACTTGGTCTGCCAAGCGAGCAGCCAAGGACAGGATGGATCGCGAACGCATCTTGGAACGTTTACGACAGCGTTTGGATAAGCCTTATCAATTAAAGGCAGCCATCAGGCGGGGGTCGAATCAATACCTACAGATGGAGCTAGACACTAAAAATTGGCAGCTGGATGAAGCCAAGATTGAAGAAGCGGCCCGCTACGATGGCTATTATGCGGTCATTACGAACAAGCTGTCCTTGGACACAGAAGCTGTGGTGAAGATTTATAGCGGTCTATGGAAGATTGAGGAGAGTTTTCGCGTCTTGAAAACAGACTTGCGTGCATGTCCTGTCTTTGTTTGGAACGACGAGCACGTCAAAGGTCATTTTGCGATGTGCTTCATCGCCTTATGCATCGTGCGCTATACCCAGTACCTCTTAGAACGGCATCAAGGACGAAGTGTCTCTGCTGCTTACATCATGTCAGCGATACGAGATCCGTTGGCACTCGTTCAAGGGGCATTCCCGCATACAGTCGTGACTCCGACCCAAGTGCCCCAAACCTACATCGATTTGGCCAAGATCTTGAACTTACCTACGCTTAAAACCAATATGACCCTCACCCAATTCCGTTCAAGCACCAAACTAAATTTAACAAGAAACTTGAAATAATAGGACAAATCAAAAACGGCTCAACGACTGCAACAACTGCATCGTAGCCGTTTTTTAGCCTCTAACTCCTAAAGTCAGGATTGTATTAGAAGCTTGGTGCTGATTCAATATAGAATCCTAGTTTCAATATCGATCCTAGGGTTCTTTTTTATATCGTGATATAAAAGTATGAATTGACCGCCGATGTAAAAGATGATAGAGCTTCTTAAATACCTAGCTGTCATTTGAGTTTTGCTTGGCATCTATATTTCACTTTATCCTTTCCCTATACATCATTTTTATGCTAATCTTTAGAAGGTAATTGATTATATTTTCTAGGTGCACATAACGCATCTGTAACAAGGAGTATGGCATGTATAACGAAGCGGAAGCAGTACAGTTTTTTAAGGCGTATAACCAGGCAATAGCCGATCATTTTGAACGTATTACAGCAGACATCGATCCAAGGACTTTTGATGATCCTGATTTCTATACGCAAATTAGACACAGTACATTAAATGCCATGCAAGATTGGCATCAAGAGCCATTAGACGTATTAAGTGGTAAGACTCCTGATGAATATATTGATACATTAGAAGGCAAAGATGAACTCTTAGCTTTCACGGCTCTAGCTGCTCGCCATTGTGATGAAGAGCTTCCTGATATGCTAAAGATTAAACTCGGTCAAAATGCTCCACTCTTACAAGAAGGCTTAAGAGAGATGGCGCTTAGCGTAGCTTATGAAGCTGCTGAGACCACAGAGCAAATACTAGAAGCAGCCATGGCTATTAAACTATTAGGTGAATGGCAAGATACAAGCTTTATGGAGAGCTTCATTTCGCGTTTCACAGCAGTAGATGAGCCGCAAGAGCTTATTACAGATGCTGGACAGTATTTCTTCTCGCAGTTAGGTCAAACTGCTCTTGATCGCATTTTGGAGCTCTTAATTGAGTTTCATAAAGGTGAGGCAAGATATACATCTTCTTATGAATACTTGCTTGTCTTTATTACACAACTCGGTCAAACCCACCGTGGTACCGATATATACCCCCTGCTTCGTACAGCATTTAGAAAATCTAAACGTAAAGTCATTGCTGCAATTTGTATTGGGGACTATGGTGATGCAAGAGGTGTAGTGTTACTTAGAAATTACATCATCGAATATGAAAAAGATTTAGACCGCCAGCTCTATTATGAATCCTTATCTTCCATTAAACGCTTAGGAGGAGACACAAAGGATCTGCCTGATCCATTCAGAGACTTCTCTGGTGGTGGTCCAACAGGTGGACCTATTTATTAAAGAATGAAGCAATAAGTCTCTATACGAGTTTGATCTCATTAGTTCTTATACTTTCAGGAACTAAAGATCTTATATTACGTAGCTTACATAACTAACTTACGACTTCAGTTAATGAGATTCAAGCCGTTGACATTTTCAAGCGTGAGGCTTACAATAGCACTCGCGTCTGAAATAGGCGGAATTAACTCAGTGGTAGAGTGTCACCTTGCCAAGGTGAAAGTCGCGAGTTCGAATCTCGTATTCCGCTCCAAGAACGAAATTAAGCCGACCTACTAAGGTAACGGCTTTTTTTGATGGACAAAGAAGTCTATTCTTGTGGTAAACTGATATAGATCAGAGACATGGGAGGATCGTATGGCAGCTGTTAGCCTTAAATCCATTATTGATGAATTCCAATTAGAGGAAATCACGAAGTTCGGTAATACCGAAGATATTTTAATAACGGTTGCAGACGTAACCAGGCCAGGACTTCAATTGACTGGTTATTTTGAACATTTTGGACCAGACCGTATTCAACTGTTTGGCAATATGGAAATGGCTTATCTGGAGCATGTAGGGCCAGAAGAGCGCTACAGAAGTTTGGATCGCTTGTTCAGTCAAGGTATTCCTTGTTTAATACTATCCAGACATCATGAAATTTATGCAGAGATGCGTGAGTGTTCAGAGCGTTATTCTATACCGCTATTAAGAACTGACGAAGCGACATCAAATGTCATGAGCTCCCTGATTAAGCACCTAAACGTAGAGCTTGCTCCTACAACAACCTTACACGGTGTTTTAGTTGAGATCTATGGTGAAGGTATTTTAATCCTTGGTGAAAGTGGTGTTGGTAAATCGGAGACTGCGATGGAAATCGTAAACCGCGGTCACCGCTTGATCGCGGATGACTTGGTTGAAGTCAGACGTGTATCAGAAACCACACTTTTAGGTCAAGCACCTGAAATCATCCGTCACTTGATCGAATTAAGAGGACTTGGCATCATGGATGTGAAAGAACTCTTTGGTGTTTCTTCTGTTAAGATGCAGGAGAACATTAACTTTGTTATAAACCTTGAAATTTGGGACGAAAAGAAAGTTTACGAACGACTCGGTATCAACCAGGAGTATACTGAAATTTTAGGTATCCAGGTTCCTTCGGCAACCATTCCTGTCAGACCAGGTCGTAACCTTGCGATTATCGTTGAAGTCGCAGCAATTAACTTTAGACAAAAACAAATGGGCTATAACGCTGCCCAAGCGTTAACCGATCGCCTGTTTGGTAAAAAGAACGCCGAATAAATTTTGAAATAGGAAGCGCAGATTAGTGTGCGTGCATTTAAATAAATGGAGAAAAAGATAGCTGTAAGTGCCTATAGTGCCCTGGCTGAACGTTTGCCTGAACTAGCTAAGCGTATTCAGACCGATGAAATATTAGCCCCACATACAACTTATAAGGTGGGCGGACCTGCTGACTTGTATTTTAAACCAGAGACAGCAGATGAGTTATTAGCAGTCATGCAAGCTTGCCGTGAGATGGACTTAGAAGTCACTGTGTTAGGTTGTGGCTCTAATGTATTGATTGCTGACGAAGGACTTCGTCACATGGTGATTCAATTTTGCGGGGCAATGAAGGACATTCGAATCGTAACACTAGATGAAGTAAAACAGATTCTAGCTGGTTATGAAATTGAACCGACAATGAAAGAACGCTTTGAAGAAGATAGCGTCTATATACTAGCTGAAAGCGGTGCCTTGCTAGCAGACTTATCAGTATTTGCAGCAGACCATGGCCTTGCTGGTATGGAGTTTGCTTGTGGTATACCTGGTAGTGTAGGCGGCGCTGTTTACATGAATGCTGGTGCATATGGCTTTTCGATGGAAGACGTCATTATCGCCACGAAGTATATCGATCAGGATATGACTTATAAAGTGGCTATTGGTGCAGAGCACGATTATGCATACAGGCATAGCTTGTTTAGCGATCGAGGAAGCTTAGTCTTGGCATCGATCTTTCAATTGAAGCGTGGCAATGATAGCCGTATTCGTGAGATGATCGCTGATTTTACCAATCGCCGTGAATCAACCCAACCCTTGGAGTTTCCAAGTGCAGGCTCTGTGTTTAAAAGGCCAACTGGTTACTATGCAGGTAAGTTGATCTCAGATGCTGGCTTAAGAGGTTGCCGTATTGGTGGCGCTGAAGTGTCACAAAAACATGCTGGCTTTATCATAAACACAGGTAATGCAACATCTGCTGATATTAGAAATCTAGTCAAGCATGTACAAAACATAGTGTTTGAGAAGTTCGGTGTTGAACTCGAAACTGAGATCAGAATTATTACTTGATTGTGAAACGATTTAGTGTATAGGTGCTAAGGCTCATTTGAATCCGGCGAAGTTGGAGGTCTGGTATGGAAATTGTAATACTAACTGGCATGTCCGGTGCAGGAAAGAGCATAACGGTCGATTATTTAGAAGACATGGGGTTTTTCTGTGTCGATAATTTGCCCCCTCAATTGCTAAATAGCATGGTACGAACCTTTGTTGAAGGAAGAAATGGCGAAGGCTACGGCATCGATCGTTTGGCTTTTGTTATTGATGTACGCAGTGCAGAATTCTTTGATGGCACCATGGAAGCCTTAGATGAACTATCAGGGCATGGATATCACTATCGTGTGGTCTTTTTGGATTGTTCAGATAACGTCTTGATTAGCAGATACAAGCAATCGAGACGAAATCACCCAATGGCTGAGCGTCAAACAATTGTGCAAGCCTTAGAGGCTGAACGAAAACTACTGGCTCCCTTGCGCTTGATCGCAGACCAAGTCATTGATACCAGTAACCTTGATTTGCCCTCACTTAGAAACTACCTCTACGACCTTTTAAAGCAGGACATGGATGTAGATGAGCGTTTATCTATCCTTGTAGAATCCTTTGGTTTTAAGTATGGCATACCCCAAGATTCAGATGAAGTGTATGACGTAAGGTTCATTCCCAATCCCTACTACGATGAAGCTTTAAGACCTTTATGCGGCCTTGATAAAGACATTGTTGACTTAGTCTTGGCTTACGATGAGACAAAGACGTGGTTAAAGCTTCGTATGGAACTTTTAGATTACATCCTACCGTTTTATGTTCGTGAAGGTAAGGTTCGCCTGACGCTTGCAGTTGGTTGTACCGGTGGGCGACACAGATCCGTTGCACTTGCAGAAGAGTTGGCTAAGCAGTTAAGAGCGATAGGCTATCGCGTCCTAGTCAAACACAGAGACATTGACAAGGACCAATACCGTTCTCGCTTGGTGGAGGCTGCTGAAGGG
>CAYXVJ010000136.1:0-6868 GCA_964468675.1 uncultured Oscillospiraceae bacterium | reverse complement strand
TGCTTGGCTGCATTCTGACTTAAGCCAATTTGCCCCTCCGTCATACGAACGTAGTCTTGGTACAAGGAGAAGTCTAGTTCATGTTCTTTCGTATACGTAAACAAGTCCTCAAAATCAGCTTTACTGCCTATCGAACGGTTGAAACGAGCACGGTCGGCACGGCCTAGAGTGAAGCCACCTTTTTGCCAGCCCATGAGCGCACCATTGATGTTCGTGATGCCATCTTCCCTTAGTAGATCCAGCATCTCTTCTACATCTTGTGTCGTACTCAAGACCTGATCTTTTGTGCCAATGACAGAAGGCTTGGCATCCGCCATTATGAAATCCAAACGCAGCGGAATGTCCTCTTTAATCTCTAGTCTTCTATTTGCAAGTAAACCCATCTCTAAGAGTTCTTCTTGATAGCGTAAGGCCATACCTACGTAGTTTGCTGGCATGTCGCCATCCCCTTGGAGGAAGTCGTAATGCATCGATATATCCATGCGATTCGAGCTGTCCATCATCGTGAAGAAGCCATCACCTTTTTTATTGTACGGTTGGAAGTACAAGGGATTAATCACAAACCTAGGGTAGGCATAATAGTAATAGGTCATATTCTCTTCTGGTTGGACTACGATCTGCATATATTCACTGCCTTCAGTGGCGTACGCTACAAAGGCATTTTGATTTTGTCCATGAGCAATACCAAAGACAGGCATCACCGGATCGTTCACTGGTATAGCGTTATCTGCAAAGTGGTAATAGTAAGTACTTTGGCTAGGATCATTCCCATAGACATGGCCTACGTAAGTTTCTAGCTCTGCAGGGTTATTTCTAAAGCGGATGAGTGCACCTGAACCATCTGGCACCATGATGTAACCTGGTTTCATCTCACGCGCTCTGATGTCACTGTAATCATCCTCCACTGCATCGTAGAACGCTTGGACACCACCTGTTGCTCCCAAAAATGGCGCTACTATAATGGCTGATAGCCTACTATCTTCTGGGACGATGAGCTCTTCATAAGGAACACGTAAGTTTAAACCGGTATCAGTAAAATGAATATGTAGATTCATGTCCACTTCAGGCTCTCTATGCTTGATGTTTAAGACATAGTGATCGTCTTCGATGACACGAAAGTTTGTCTCCACTCGTTCATCTTTACTGATGGATCTGATCTTGAGGTTGTTCGCCTCATCGTAATATTCAAACGATACAAGAGAGTTTGCTATACCTGTGTAGATTGTATTGAGGCGCATCTCTTTTGGTGGGTAAGGCGGCTCTTCGCCTGCATCTATTGCTGCATCGTTTAGATCATCTACATCTCTATCTGTTAAGATATCTGCACCCGTCGTCCACGCATAGCCATTTCTCTTATCTGTAATCTTGATGATTTGATGCAATTCCTTATATGTATAGATGAAGGTTTCGTTTTCAAACAATGTTACGTAATCTGTTTCATCCCCTGGAATGCAATACTCTTGCAATGTAACAGTCGTAGTTCCAACCTTATTGCATGGAGATCATAATACGCATCGAAATCATTTTCAATGCGTTTCGTCATATAGTTATGCATTTCATCTTGGGTTTAATGAGAAATGTGATCATCGTTACATGTTTTAGGGCAATAAAAATCAATTCAAGCAGGCTTTTAAATAAGTCACCTTGTGAATTAGCTGGGTTTCACTGTCACCTTTGTTTATTTTGCATAAGCTTCTATAGAGGGCTTTATAGTTTGATGCGGCACGTACTACGTTCGACTACTTCCATAGGAATCATCGTACGATCATTTACTTTTTTGCCTTCAATTCTAGCGATTAATGCTTGAGCAGATAATTCACCTATTTTACGACGGTCTTGGGCCATAGTGGTCAAGCCTGGGTTAACGTATTCACTCATTTCAATGTTATCAAAGCCAATGACCGATATATCGTTTGGTACACGAACGCCATGTCTAAAGAGTTCGTTAATTAAACCTAAGGCAATAATGTCTGCGGCTGCAATAATGGCATCGGGCAAATTTTTGCCTCTCTTCTTCAATAGATCTTGAGCTGCAAGAACGCCTGACTCATAGTCATAGTCATGTGCCTCAATGAACAAGTTTGGATTTTGATGGACATCGTACTGGTACAGTGATTCCTTGAAACCACTTAAACGCTCGCGTGCAGACAAGGTATTTAACGGTCCATTGATATGGACAATGTCACGATGGCCAAGGCCATGTAGATAGTCGTAAGCAGTCTTCGTTGCACCAACATTATCAGAATTAATTAAGGGTATTTTTTTATAGTCAACGTCTGTTGTCACGCATGGTATGCCACTTTCGAATAGATGTATGAGTTCACGGTCATCACCTGCAAAGGTACATACAAAGACACCGTCAACATTACGATAGCGACAATGATCCAAATAACTGATCCTGCCGTCCTTTTGTTGCGGCGAGATAAAGATCACATCATAACCATTCGCATTCATATGTGTACGAAAGCCTTCTAGTACACCACCATAAAAAGGGTGTTCTAAACCAACATTTAAATTTTCAGTAAAAATCAGGCCTGCTAGGAAACTGCGGCGCGTTATCAATTGACGAGCGGAGGCATTCGGTACATAACCTAATGTTTTAACAGCATCTAAAACGCGCTGTTTGGTAAGCTCGCTTACGCCTTCATAGTCGTTTAAAACTTTGGAGACGGTGGAAGTTGAAGTCTGTGCCAATCTCGCAATATCTGATAGTTTAACCATGCTCTTCCCCTTTAAAATAGGTATCAAATAACAGAAGCGTATGAACGAACACTCCTATAAATAATTCAAATATGACAATAAGGTTGGCTAAATTAGTGTACAACAGAGGCTAATTAAATACAAGCAAATGCTAGAGGAAAACGTTTTTCCAGTCATTAACGAGTTGAAAAGACTTGAAATTGCACAGTAAAATAGCCAGACCAAGATCTAACTATGGCCTGGCTAATTTCACTTTCTTCTACACAAAAATCTTTCTAAGCTTTGCTCTAGTTCATCTTAGCTTTTTGTCAATGCCTTGATAACATGGTCTGCAATCAAAGTGTGTCCAGTTGTATTCGGATGCACCCTGTCAGGAGCCAAAGTCATGTAGTGACGTGTCTTAAAGAGTTGGTCAAAGGCTTCTAGTGTATCTACAAGGTGAATGCGTGAATCCTCTTTTGCAAGTTTACGACAGATATCGGCATAAGCATCCGTCATGGCACGCATGGGATCGTCTTGATGTTGCTCCATGAAGATAGGTGTTAGTAACAGTACTTCACGAGCATCTGCTAAGGCAAGCTCTAATAAACGTTTTAGGTTCTCTTCATACTCTTTTGCATCAATGTGATCTGATGGCCTTCCAGGGCTATCAAACTGGCGCCACACATCATTAATCCCGATCATAATCGATACAATATCAGGCTTTAAATCCGTGACATCCGACTTCCAGCGATCTAGGAGATCACGGGTGGTGTTACCAGAAATACCAACATTAATCACATCAAGATCAATTTCTGGATAATCCACAGCAAGCCTTGCATTAACTAGCAATGGATAACCAAAACCTAAGCCGAAGCCATGACCAGAACCAACCGGCCTTGCTCTATCTACATCCGTTACGGAATCACCGATAAAAAGTATGCGGTCAAATGGACGTATCAACATAGATTTTTATGCCTCCCACTTCGGACCAATCTCTTTAGCGAGATTTTGGGCCATACAAGCAAGCTCTGCAGCCTTAAAGACGTGCTCTTGTGTCATGGCAATACTTGTACCATTGATGATATCCAAGATCATCTCACCGAAGAATGGGAAACCGACTTGCCCCTTCACATCAAAGTGATACTCACCTTCTTGGTTCACTAAATAAACATGGTCAGAAGTTGCATCTCTAGCAACGTCTGTATACTTACGTAGTTCAATGTAGCCTTCTGTGCCTGTAATAAACAAACGACCATCGCCCCATGTGCTAAGTCCCTCTGGTGTAAACCAGTCGACTCTGAAGTATTGGCTAGCACCATTACTATTGACAAGTAAGGCTTCACCGTAGTCTTCTAGCTCTGGATATTCTGGATGGTTGAAGTTAGCCACATGACTACGCACAACGTGAGCATCGTCATTGCCTGTATAGAATAAGAACTGTTCAATTTGATGGCTGCCAATATCACATAAGATGCCGCCATATTGCTCGTGCTTGAAGAACCAGTCTGGTCTGCTCGGTGCGTTGAGGCGGTGAGGACCAAAGCCTGTGACGTTTAAGACTTCGCCAATGGCACCATCCTTAACAAGTTGACCTGCATAGACAGCAGCCTCAACATGAAGGCGCTCACTGAAGTAACACCAGTAACGTCTGCCTGAGCGCTCTACAGCAGCTCTTGCCAAAGCCAATTGCTCCAAAGTCGTTAGCGGTGCCTTATCGGTGAAGTAATCCTTACCTGAATCCAATACTCTGATGCCTACTTCAGCACGCAAATTTGTAATAGCTGCAGCTGCAACAAGTTGTACTTCTGGATCATTTAAGATCTCTTCTTCAGAGCTTGCAATCTGCACCTCTGGATGAAGGGCTTTAAATGCTTCTGCTCTTTCAGGCATACGATCGTATACCCACTTCAAACTTGCTCCTGCTTCCTTCAAACCATTGACCATACCAAAGATATGACCATGGTCTAAATGCATCGCTGCAAATACAAATTCACCCGGTGCTACAACAACATTGGGCTTCCCTTTCGGAGCATAATTCATACCATCTTTTCTGTCCATTTTAAAATGTCCTTTCTTATCTTAACCGTTCTTCTTATAGTCAAAATTCTCAATGCCTAACCAGCGCTTGCGAATGGATCTCGCAGCAGCCTTGGGTCTTCTGTCCCTGGTGAAAATACCCTTCTTATTGCCTTGCACCCTTGCGACACCAACCTTTGTTTCAAAGTCAGCAAAGTTCCAGAGTTGCTCACCAATAAAGAAGGAAAACTCGTCAAAGACTTTATGGTTCATCTCATAATACGCGACTTGGTAATCTTCTGTAAATGGAATGTCAGTTATTGAATGTAAACCTGCTACCGTATCTGCTCCATACTCTGTCATCATGATCGGCTTATCTGGATACTTCTCATGCCAAGCCTTCAGTTCAGCCCTTAAACCTGCTTCACCAGCTGCTAAGTCACCGTTTGCGACGTACCAACCATAGTAACGATTGAGGCAAATCACATCCACTAGCGGAGTTACAAGATCCACATCAGGTGTACCCATCATTATATTGACGTATGTAATAGGCCGTTTACTTGGATCTAGATCCCTCATCATCTTAAACAAGGGTTCGAAATACTCGAAGGAGCCTTCTTGATGTGAAGCAGGTTCATTTGAGATGGACCACATGACCACACAAGCATGGTTCTTATCACGAGCAATTAATTCCTTGATTGCCGATTGATGAGCGTTCGTGGTATCGATCTCATCCCAGGTGCTACCCATCTGACCGCCACTAAGCAAGGCTGAAAAACCACTGAATTGTCCTACAGCAGGTAGTTCATCAATCACGACAATACCCAAGCGATCACTCAAGCGCATCATCTCTTCTGAATACGGATAGTGTGATGTACGATAGGAGTTTGCTCCCATCCACTTAAAGATGGATAGATCTAAGACGTTGGCGGCTTCATTGATGCCACGCCCATGTATCGGTGTATCCTCATGCTTACCAAAGCCTTTAAAGTAAAAAGCCTTGCCATTAATCAGGAACTGCCCATCTTGAACTGCTACTGTCCTGATGCCATATGGTTCATCATATACGTCTAGTAACGTATCGCCTTCGTATAAAGATACACGTACGGTATACAAGTAAGCCTTACCAGGTTGCCATAGTCTCACATCAGATATCTGAAGACTTGTATTCTCTCCATCTCCTGTAGCCACTACAAGATTGGACTCGTCTAGAATCTCGATACGAACCTCTGCGTCACCTACTACTTTAGTATTCACATCAACTGTTGCATTCTCACCTTCGACTGTTGACGTTAAAACTATATCGTGGATAAACACTTTAGGCGTGGTATATAAGCGTACAGGGCGAATTAGGCCTGCATAATTGAAGAAATCAAAGTTCTCATCCACTTTATAGCGCTTATGCCCTGCTTCGTTCGTGAACTCTTTTAAGTTTGCTACTGGCAGAGTCGTGTGATCCAAGAGGTTTGATACGCGAACGGACAAGCGATTCTCACCAGCCTTAACGAATTGATTGATCTCACCTTCAAAAGGCAAGAAGCCACCTTGATGAGCAAAACAAAGCTTGCCATTGATGTAGACCTCTGCCGTATGAGCGGCTGCTCCAAAGCGTAAAATCAAGCGTTCATCTAGTAAGATCTTAGGTATCTGTAATGTTCTTTCATACCAAACATAACCTGAATGGTTACGAATCGAAGCCGTTGCCGCCTGATCGTTAAAGGCAGCAGGCACTGCCATAACCTCATCTGTTTCTAGAGGCTTTGTTGGATCATTGGGTGCTTCATCAAACTCTAGTTTAAAGTTCCAAACACCGCCTAAATCCATGAGTGTTCTAGTTTTTGTAGGGATTGGATAGAGCATAGATATACCTCCTATAGTTTATCTTGCATTCACAATTAAAACGGATCGTCCCTGTTTCATGCCAGCAGCAGCAACACCTAGCACGACACGTCCACTATTTTTATTCACTCGCACCCGAACCGATGCCGCTCCTCGGTACAGGTGAATGTACTGTCCCGTAAATCCTTCAGCACGCATTAAGTCACCGTTATCCACTCCTAGAATTTCTGCATCTCCTTCTACCCAGAAACGAAGCTTTGCTGATTCTAAATAGCAAGGTATACCTTCTTTATCCAGTGCGCGAACAGTAAGCTGTTTCTCGTAGTAATCT
>CAYXVJ010000135.1:0-6882 GCA_964468675.1 uncultured Oscillospiraceae bacterium | reverse complement strand
CTATAGCTCAGCTGGATAGAGCAACAGCCTTCTAAGCTGTGGGTCGCAGGTTCGAATCCTGCTAGGCTCACCAAGATGACAGATTTCTTAAGATGAGATCTGTCATTTTTCTTTTCTAAAGTATATTCATTTTCCACTTCTATTTCCCGTCGCAAAAGTGTACATTGTAGAAAGATGGAGGTACTGAAGATGAATGACGCATTAAACATCAAACTATACTCATACACGATTGATTGCAAAAGCCCAAAGACGCTCTCTACATTCTATGCCAAACTATTAAAATGGGAATCCAATGTATTCGAAAATGGCTGGTCCATAGCCTATCCCCCTGGTACAAAACAAGGTGGCTATCCATTCTTACTGTTTCAAGAAAATAATGCATATGTAGAGCCCGTTTGGCCTGAAGAAAAGAATTTACAACAACAAATGGCTCATCTAGACTTTGCTGTAAATGACTTGGACGAAGCAGTTTTGCATGCTAAAGCTTGTGGAGCTAAACTTGCATCTGATCAGTTCTCAAGCGATTGGGTCGTTATGTTTGATCCAGAAGGCCATCCGTTTTGCCTTTGCCTCATGAAAGACTTAATGGCAAGCAATGATTTCAAATTGAAATAAGAAAGTCAAAAGACAGATAAAGGCTTCTAATAAAAGAATAGTTCTTCTACTAGAAGCCTTTATTGAATCGTTACTGATTAATTGCGTATTATTTTAAGCCAAGATACGATTGATCTTTGCTATCTCATCTTGAGTGAAATCAAGTTTATTGATTACGCCTGCATTCTCTGTAATTTGTGCCATGCGGCTAGCACCAATTAAGACACTGGTAACTGATTTAGCGTCATCACGTTCTCTTAAGACCCAAGCTAAAGCCAATTCAGCTAAGCTTTGACCTCTAGACTTGGCAATCTCATTTAGCTCTTTGGCTTGGGCGATCTTCTCATCTGTGATGTTCTTCTCACTTAAGCTTACACTCTTACCAGCAGCTCTTGAATCACTTGGAATACCGTCTAAATAACGACTTGTTAGGAGTCCTTGAGCGAGTGGTGAAAAGGCGATTGTACCGATACCAAGCTCACCTGCTGCGACAATCGCAGGATCAAACGTTTGGTCCATCATCGAATAGCGAGGTTGTAAGATTAAGAGCTTAACACCCATACCCTTTAAGAGTTGGTCTGCTGCCTGTAATGTCTTTGCATCGTAGTTACTGACACCAACATACAGTGCCTTACCTGAACGAACAATACCTGCTAATGCATCCATGGTCTCTTCTAACGGTGTATCTGGATCCATACGATGGTGATAGAAGATATCGACATAATCTAAACCCATACGCATCAAGCTTTGATCGAGGCTTGAAACCAAATACTTCTTACTACCGTTATCTCCATATGGTCCTGGCCACATGTAATAGCCAGCCTTAGTAGAAATAACAAGTTCGTCACGGTATGGACGAAGTTCATTTCTTAATACTTTACCAAAGGTCTCTTCTGCACTACCTGCTTTAGGGCCATAGTTATTCGCTAAGTCAAAGTGAGTGATGCCTAGATCGAATGCGCCTAGGAGCATCTCTTTACTATTTGAAAAACTTGCTTCATCACCAAAGTTTTGCCATAAGCCTAAACTGACCGCCGGTAACTTTAGTCCGCTTTCCCCTACTCTGTTATAGCGCATCTTTTCGTAACGTTCTTCTTTTGCTTTATAACTCATGTATACCTCCCATAAATTAACTTGAACCTAAGCTCATCTTACCATAAACTGTAGCTTAGATAGTTAGTTTCATATGGAGTTTAATCTATGGATAAGGAGCAGCCTACATCTATTACATTCCTCGATCTGGAAGTTGATCCTAAAAGGCTCAAAGTCCTCGACTACGGTGCGATAAAATCAGATGGCAGTAAATTCCATAGTACAAATGCAAGAGAATTCAAAGCATTCATTAACGGTAGTACATACATCTGTGGCCACAATCTCATTGCTCACGATCAGCGCTTTATCTCACACCTATTAGATGATTTAGGCATATCTAGTGATTACTTTATTGATACCTTATTACTCTCCCCCTTGTTATTCCCCAAACGACCGTATCACCGTCTACTAAAAGATAAGCAATTTGAGACGTCACTCAACAACCCACTAGAAGATTCCATGAAGGCGTTTGATTTATACTTGGATGAGATTAAGGCCTTTTCATCTTTAGATGAAGAACTAAAGTGCATCTACTATTTACTCTTACAAGGTACTGCTGCATTCCGTGCCTTCTTTACGTCCATTGGTTTTACATGCAAAGACAGTGTAGAAAGACTCATATTAAAATATTTTAAAGCTAGAATTTGCGATCAGGTGGATTTAAGGCAGCTCATTCAAAACAATCCTATTGAACTTGCTTATGCACTAGCCAATATCAATACCAATGACAGCTTCTCTTTGTTACCGGCGTTTATTCTGCACCAATATCCAGCTACGAATATGGTACTCAACCAATTGCGCTCTGTGAAGTGTACTGCTCCTTGCTCTTATTGTGACAGTAAACTTGATCCGCTAATGGGTTTAAAAACACACTTTTCTTTTGATTCATTCCGCCTCTTTGGTGGTAAACCTTTACAAGAAGATGCTGTCAGATCAGCCCTCCAGGGGCATTCTCTATTAGCCATCTTCCCTACTGGTGGTGGTAAGTCCATTACCTTTCAGCTACCTGCCTTGATGCAAGCAGAAGCAGAAAAAGGCATGACCTTGGTCATATCACCACTCCAGTCCTTAATGAAAGATCAAGTGGACAATCTAGAACTTGCAGGTATCCATCAAGCTGTGACCATTAACGGTTTAATAGATCCCTTAGAACGAAAGAGCGCCATCGAACGTATCACAGACGGGTCAGCATCCATCCTCTATATCTCACCTGAGTCATTACGTTCTAGAACCATAGAGAAGCTCCTTTTAAAACGCCATGTATCACGCGTAGTCATTGATGAAGCCCACTGTTTTTCAGCTTGGGGTCAAGACTTTCGAGTGGACTATCTGTATATCGGGAAGTTCTTAAAACAGTTACAAGATAAGAAGCAGCTTGATAAACCCATACCAATCTCTTGCTTTACAGCTACAGCTAAACCTTCCGTCATTAAGGACATCTGTGACTACTTTAAAAAACACTTAAACTTAACACTAGAACAGTTTAGTAGCGATGCAACAAGAACAAACCTAAGCTATAAAGTACTCATCAAAGAGACTGAACAAGAGAAGTATCAAACATTAAGAAGCCTCATTGAAGCACATAACTGCCCCAGCATTATCTATGTGAATCGAACACAAAAAGCAGAGCTCCTTGCCAGTCAATTGAATCGAGATGGCTTAGTAGCTCTACCCTATCACGGACAGATGGACAGCAGGATTAAGACTGAGAATCAAGAAAAGTTCATCTCATCTGAAATTGACATCATCGTTGCAACCTCTGCCTTCGGTATGGGCGTCGATAAGAAAGATGTGGGTCTTGTTATTCACTATGAGATTTCAAACTCCCTTGAAAACTATGTTCAAGAGGCAGGTCGTGCAGGTAGAGATCAGTCGATACAAGCCGTCTGTTACATCTTATTTAGTGAACAAGACCTTGATAAGCACTTCATGCTACTCAATCAAACAAAACTAAATTTCCAAGAGATTCAGCAAATATGGAGAGCAATTAAAAGAATAAGTGGTAAGCGAGAGCAGTTCTCACAGTCTGCTTTAGAACTCGCTCGTCTAGCAGGTTGGGATGACAGCATCTACCAGATAGAAACAAGAGTTACTACAGCGATTTCAGCTCTAGAAGAAGCAGGCTACTTAAGAAGAAGCCATAACGCCCCTAGAATTTATGCCGACTCCATCACATGCAGATCCGTCATTGACGCAAGAAAGCGTTTTGAATCGATTGATTTCATGAACGATAAGGAAAAGGATCAAGCTATCCGAATACTGGGTAAGTTAATTAGTTCCAAAAACAAGAATTTGGATCCTGAGAGTGATGCAGAATCAAGGGTAGATTACATTGCAGACCAATTGGCCTTAACGATGCAAGAAGCGATACAGTCTTTAAACCACCTACGCTCTGCAGGTCTACTAGCAGACACAAAAGACTTGGTTGTTTATATCGATCCGAAGAATAAACTGCAAAAAAGCCGCAACGCTTTAGATCGCTACTTTAAACTAGAGCATTTCTTATGGGAACGCTTCAATGAAGAAGAAAGCTATTACTCCATCAAGTCTTTGAACGATGAAGCTGAAAGACAAGGCATCTACACATCAACGATGCATATCCAAACCATATTACGCTATTGCCATAAGCAAAAGCATATACGCTACCAATACCGTGATGGCAGTAAACGCTTATACTTTGCCATGAACTTTGCACGATCAAGAATGGATATCAGGGAACGCTATGTCAAGCGCCATGAAATGGCACATTTCACCTTAGATTACCTTGAAACAAGGCTTCAAAGCATAGATATAAGGAATAAGGATGAAGTCTTAATTGACTTTTCAATACACGATCTATTAGCAGCCTATCAATCGAGTCCTCGCTTAACCCACCTAGCATTAACGATAGAAGACGTTGAAGAAACGCTTCTCTTCTTACAAACCATTGCTGCCCTTCACATTGAAGGTGGCTTTCTTGTTCTATACAACCCCATGACGATTAAACGCTTAGAGATGAGTCCACATAGACGCTTTAGACAAGACGAGTACCAAACGCTTAAAAACTTTTACCAAAGCAAAATCGAACAAATCCATATCGTCGGTGAGTATGCAAAAATAATGGTGGACGACTACGATAAGGCACTACACTACGTCAACGACTATTTCACCATGGAGTATCAAGACTTTATTAAACGCTACTTCAAAGGTAAAGAAGAAGATATTTTGCGTAACATCACAAAAAGTCAATTCGATAAGCTCTTTACCAGTCTATCGCCTACTCAACTTAAGATAGTCCTCGACAAAGAGAATCAACATATAGCAGTCCTGGCAGGTCCAGGTAGCGGTAAAACACGCATCCTGGTACATAAGCTTGCATCTCTTGCACTCTTAGAAGATGTAAAGAGTGAACAACTCTTAACGCTAACCTTCTCTAGGTCTGCTGCAACTGAATTTAAGACAAGACTTCGCGACATGATCGGCAATGCTGCGTACCACATTGAGATCAATACCTTTCACGCATACTGCTTGGATTTACTAGGCAAGACAGGTGAGATAGATAATCTTAATGAAGCGATTCCAAGAGCTGTGGAATCCATCCAAAATGGAGAGATTGACTCCAACCATATTACTAAGGCTGTACTCTTAATTGATGAAGCCCAAGATATGGATCAAGACAGCTACAGACTCATTCAAGCATTGATGGACGTAAACCCAGACATGCGAGTCATTGCAGTTGGCGACGATGACCAAAACATCTATGAATTCCGAGGATCCTCTGCTAAATACCTAAAGTATTTCATGAGCAGCACCAAAGCTAAGGTATACGAACTTCTAACAAACTATCGAAGTCGAAAGAATCTGGTCTCACTTGCTGATCTATTTGCGAGACGGATTCAAGGGCGATTAAAAACAAATCCTCTACAAGCAAATACTAGCAGTAATGGGGAAATTGTATTTGTCTCCCACTTACATAAATACCTATCCGTACCTCTAATATTAGACTTCATTGAGCATAAAGTAAGTGGTACTAGAGCCATCTTAACGAGGACCAACGAAGAAGCATCTTTAGTCCATAGCTTACTCAAAAAAAATGGACTTGAAGCAAAGCTTATTCAAAGCAATGAAGGTTTTCAATTAAACACACTTGCTGAAGTGGTTTACTTTATTCAAGTGTTAAAATCAATGACTGTAATTCCTACAATCAGCCGAAATGATTTCCTTTTAGCCATGGAGCGCTTGAAAGCAAGATATAAGAGAAGCAAGGTATTAGCATCTTGTTTAGCTCTATTAAAACAGTTCATTGCAAGTCAAGGTGATTTGATCTATATCAGTGACTTCCTAACATTCATTCGCGAATCAAAAGCTGAAGATGCCGTACTACTTGATAAAGAAGACATTGTTGTAGGAACCATGCATAAGTCCAAAGGCAGAGAATTCCACCACGTCTATTTGCTCTTGGATCGCTATAAATTAGAAACGAATGAAGAATGTCGCTTACTTTATGTCGCCATGACGAGGGCTCGGCAAAGCCTTACTGTTCACTACAATCAAGGCATATTGGATCAGCTCTATGCAGATCAGTTATCGAGGTATACCTGCTCGGATATCCATCTTCCTGCAAAAGAGCTGATCTTACAATGCACACACAAAGATGTGTATTTAAATCATTTCAAGAAAAAATCCTTTCAAAACATTCAAGGTAAAATTGAATCTGGTGACATGCTTGATCTAACACTGAACAATGAGATCCGTTATCAAGGCATCGATTTTTTACATTTTAGTCAAAGCTTCAAAAAAGACATCTTACGATTACAAGAGCAGGGCTATAGCTTACAGGCAGCATATGTGAAATACATCGTGCACTGGTATGCAGAACGAGACGACAAGACTTACCTAATTACGCTACCTGAACTGCACTTCGTTAAAGATTTGGACAAATAGTCCTAAAGCTAGATAACTTAAACCACGACTCCTGGAACTGCCAATTCTCTTAAGAGATATTGATGCAAGGCATCTCTATAGCCATCTTCCGGATTGGCTTCATACGATAAGATGGCAACTCTTTTATACTTAGATAGTGCTTCTTCCATATCTTCTTGCAATGCTTCATCTACAGCTATCCGCTCTACATGTTTGCTGTATAAGTACAAAGCGTCTTCTGTAGAGCTGTGTTTTATTTGCTCTACTTTACTGATCCCTAGCTCTCCCATGTGT
>CAYXVJ010000134.1:2958-6898 GCA_964468675.1 uncultured Oscillospiraceae bacterium | reverse complement strand
CGATCAGTATCGTTCGCTCCATCATGGACTTACCGGTTCTGGGATCAATCAGATCTGGGAACTCGTTTAATACATCTGTCATCTCATTGCCGCGTTCTCCGCAGCCGATATACACCACAATATCTGAATCTGCCCATTTGGCTAACTGATGCTGAATGACCGTCTTACCAGATCCGAAGGGACCTGGGACTGCAGCAGTCCCCCCACGGCTTATAGGAAAGAGCATGTCAATCACTCGTTGTCCTGTGACCATGGGCTCAGTCGGCGATGTTTTACCTGCATGCGGCCGTGGAATACGAACCGGCCAAGATTGAAGCATCTGAACTAAAATTTCCTCCCCCTCATGCTCCAAGATAGCAATTGTATCTTCAATGGTAAACTCGCCCTCAAATATCTCTTTAAGCTTCACTTCACCTTTAATGTTTGCTGGCACCATGACACGATGCTCTACAATGCTCGTTTCTTCAACAACCCCTAATATATCGCCTGCAAGGAGCGTATCTCCTGCCTGTACACGAGGCTTAAAATGCCATAAGTTATCTCTATCCAAGGCATCAAAGGCAACGCCTCGCTCAATATTTGATCCACTGACTTCCACCATCTTGACGAGTGGCCTTTGAATGCCATCAAAGATGTGTCCTATCATGCCGGGAGCAAGTTCTACCGAAAGCGGATGACCTTTCGATTGCACGGGTTCACCGGGTTTTAATCCAGCGGTTTCTTCATACACTTGAACCGATGCAAGGTCACCATGAACCTCAATGACTTCACCAATCAAACTGCTTTGTCCAACACTAACGACGTCGAATAATTCCACATCACGCATGTCGGATGCAACAACCAAAGGGCCTGCTATTTTAACGATTTGACCAGAACTAAACGTCTTTTCCATATATCATTCCTCGATTATTTCTAAACATCCTCTAAATCCAAGTCTTCTTGCTCTGTATTCGCCTCAATGACAGGCCTTACGAATCGAAGCTTCCACGTTATGCAAGCCATAATCTGTTGAGCCAAATGCTTGCGGTATAGGGATCAAAGCTGGCAGATACTGATCTTTCATTTCATGTAAGATTGCTTCACATGCTTGTGCAATATCTTCTGTAAGGTAGATCACTGCAAAGCGCTCTTCAGCAATCAATGCACTTAAACTTTTCTTTACATCCATACCCTCTGTGACCGGAACGACATGAAAGCCCAAGCTACGAAATGCAATAATACTTGCCAAGTCACCCATCACTGCTACTTCATTCATACTATTTACCTCGCTTGATTCGCAGTAAGGCTTCTATCTCTTCTTGTCCATAGCCTCGTTCCAAGCCACTAATACATAGTCTTAATTCTTGCTGCTCCAAACGCCGCTCCAACCAATAAGCAGCAACCCGGTCAGCACCAAAGCTTGTCCGTTTACCTTGCTTTGCCAAGCGCCAAAGTAAAAGGTCAGCAGCTTCACCCATAGCCCATACAAGCTGCTGTTCTTCGTACGCCTTGATATGGATCCCAAGTGTTCTTGCAAGCGTAGCTTCCTCTTGCCACAGCTCTACCACACGATCGATGTCTTCATCTAAGAGATCTAGGTACACCTCATGCGTAACGTCTCCACCCTCTACTAAAACCCGAGCCAAATAAGACTTGTCTAAAGCAAAACGTCTAACTCTCAAGAAGATCTGTAAATTGGCAATATCGCTTTTCAAACTGAAATAATCCGTTAAAAAACCTCTAGCACTGCCTGTGTCCCTATTGTTACAGATCGTTTTCGTATGCCAAAAATACAGTCGATCTGCTTCTATATCAATCGTTTGTAAGGCCGGATGTGCCTGCCAACGCTGCTTAATGCTAAATATGGCTTTCCTAAGTAGTGGATTACTTGCTTGATCGTCATCGCTTGCAATTTGCTCTTCTTCCAAAACACTTAAAACAAGCTTACGTAAGTCATCAACAGGTATAAAACCAGCATGTATCTCCAAACCTTCATCCACATCTATATTCATTAGATAACGCTTCAACATAAGCTTGATGTTATGGTAATCCACGTCCAATAAAAGGGCTCTAGATAAGATCGCTTTTTGATCGAGCTCCATGAGTTCTTTATTGTTTCGTGTACGATCTTTTAGAACTCGCTGTTCTAAGTCAAAGGCCTCTGGGTAATTGGCTCTATCTAAGACCCTATGACGCTCTTCACTAGCTACCCCAGGGTTTAGCAAAATTTGCCATTCATCGCTTGTGATAAATTGTTTTTCAAGCAGGCTGATGCGACCACTAGCATGGGCATAAGTGTTATCTAATATCGCTTCTCGTTCCCACTTTAATGTCATGATGCAACATCCCCATCTTCATCCGTAAACAACAACTTGGCAATCAACTCGACATAGCTTTCCTCATCACGCGCAATCAACGCCTGAAATGTATAACGCCAAGTCACTTTGCCTTCACGTAAAATAAAGCCACCTTCTTCGTCAAAAAGAAATTCACCTAACTTTAGATCTACAGGTACTGCAGTCAAGACTTCATCAGCAAAGGCTTCATCATGCTTAGCAAATTGAATGGTCTGCCCATCTTTAGCGATACCCTCCAGCAAATGAATATAAAAATCTCGGCGACACTCTGGACTCAGATGGATCATTTGCTCTTTCACTTCTTCAAGGCACGCTTCAATCAAGCGCTGCTTTTCTTCCAAGATGATACGCCTTTGATCCACAGCATTTAAAGATTTCTGTCTAGCAAGATTTTCTTGTTCTTGCTCTTCTAGTTTTTTCTCTAAGGCAATATCCATTTGATCAGCTTCTTTTGCTGCAGTATCCAATATTGCTTTAGCTTCATCTCTAGCATCCTTGAGGATTTGCTCGGCTTCTTCTCTTGCTTGATCCAGCACAAGTTGCCTAATTTTTTCTAGTCCTTCCATATCAAACTCCTTAACGGACGTTCATGACGGAAAGAATCGAAACGAGCAAAGCCAAGATGGCATAGGTTTCAACCATTGCTGCTAGAACAATTGGTTTCGCTTGTTCTTCGGGTCGTTTTGCCACCAAGGTAACACCATCAGCTGCCACCTTGCCTTGATAAATCGCCGATATATAACCGACTAGCATCATTGGTAGGCATGCTAAGATGTAAAGAACACCTTGAATCAAAGTAAGGTCACCTGCTGTACCATCAAAAAAGCCAGCAAATATCATGACAAAGAACCAGACCAAAAGTCCATAGATACCTTGAGTGCCTGGTAATGCTTGTAAAATTAAAAGCTTACCAAACAGACTTGGCTCTTCTGCTAAAACACCTGTGGCAACTTGTCCCACTCGCCCTACAGCCTTTGCAGAACCGAGGCCTGCGATTAAGGCAGTAACTGCTCCACCCATGAGTGCCAGTCCAGCACCGCCTAAAATCTCATCTAAGAATCGTACGATTAGAGTCATAAAAACCTCCCTGGTTTCTTTTTATCTACCCAATTGCTTGGATATGTCCAGCCTGATGGCTGAATGACAACATTTGTTATACGAAGTCCCCCACAGGTTTCGTATATTTAGTATCAAGCTTTAGCGGAGCATAGGCCACGCCACCACCTTCATAGAACTTGGCGAAGAATTCTACATACTGTAATCTTGTGGTATGAACATAGGCACTTAAACCAGATAAAGCTAGGTTCAAGGCATGCCCTAAAGCCATGATGGTTAAAAAGAAGATAAAGCCTATCCCCTTTATACCCGGTAACATGGCCATCATATTGACGACCATTGCGATAACTGAAGTACATAAAGCTAATGCGAGTATACGCGTATAAGAGAGCAGGTCACTAAAATAGCCTGCAATATTATATAAGCCACCTAAACCGCTTGCGATCCGCTTGAATGGATTGAATGATTTACTAGAAAAGAGCAATACGACAACTGCAGGAATGATGGCAAGCCACCTAGCCCATGGAATCCCTAACATCATGAGGCCT
>CAYXVJ010000134.1:0-2948 GCA_964468675.1 uncultured Oscillospiraceae bacterium | reverse complement strand
GGTACCAAGGTGCAACCGTAAAGATGGCTTCATACGTTTCACCTAATTGGACCTTCTTGTAGATATCCAAACCCATACCACCAAAGATATGTAATAGACCAAAGATGACAGACCATATCATCATTCGCATCGGGTCATCCATCGGATTGAACCAAAGCGTCGGAAAGTGAACAGTCCCGCCACTAATTTCCGATATGGCATTCCCAAAGAAGCCACCAAAAAGGAAGCCAAACACGATACTGACAAGGCCACCTTGAAATAGCATCAGGCTCATCTTACGCATATTGCCTTCTACCTTGAACTTCCAAATCAATAAGGCACAAATGAAACTTAATAGTAGACCATAACCCACGTCACCTAACATCAGCCCAAACGACATTGCATAAAAAATACCCATGACTGTCGTCGGATCGGGATCCACACCAGCTTTGGGCAAGCTAAATGTTTCAATGACATTTTCATATGGTTCTGCTAGAAAATGATTTTTTAATTGAATCGGGAATGCTTCACCTTCTTTGGGCGTCTCTATTGTCGTCGCAATCGCAAATTGCTCTTTCAGTGCATCCACCGCTTCTGTTGCGATCTTTACTGGGACATAAGCTTTCAAGAAGAAAAGGTGTTCGTAGTCCAAAAGTTTTTCTACTGTACGTAGTTCGTTTACAGTCACTTGATAAAAGTCATGCAAGAGTTCAAAATCATCTTTAAATAGAGCTAGCTCAAGCGATGCTTCCTCTAGTCGCACAATAGTCTGTTGAAGCGCTTCGACTTTGGCCATACTTTGCTGATACATCCCTGCCAAGTCGCCTTCTCTTAAATCCCCTTCAGTATTCGGGAAAGAACTAAATTGCTCCAACTTCAGAAGGCGTTCTGCTCTTATAAAATCTTCATTCAGAAATAAGAAGACAAGGCCTATACCCGTATTACTCTGCTTTAATATCTCCAGAGCATACGGTATATCTGCGTCTCTTAGTCTTTCATGTAAGGCTTCCAAGGCTGCCTCATTTGCCAAAGTACCAAAGACTAGTGACACAAGATCACTTTTGCCTTCCTTCTTTAAGGGCAAGACTAAGTCCTTCCATGGTTCTAGGGCTTGTAGACGTGCGCGCAGTACAGAGATTTCCTCTTTGTGCGCATCTTGTTGAGCCATGTTTGCTTCTAAATCGAGCAAGTGTTGCCAGATCTCATCTTTACGATCTTCGACTTGAAGCAAAGTCTTTACATCGACAGGTCTTCTTTTAGAAAATAAAGGTTTTTTAATATGCAGAAGATCTGAAGAAAGTTTTATTGCCTCTGCTAACCTTGTCTGCCTGATAACTAAGTCAGATACAGTGTCGCGTAAGGCTTCCATTTCGCCTGTATCTCTTAACTGCTTTTCTGCCAATAAGCCATTTTCTTCTTGGACATCTACGACACCCAGTTTAGCCATCAGATGTAAGAGCCCGCGTTTATCACTTGATAAGCCAATTAGGCTTAAGCGTTTCATCTCAATGATTGCCATGTTTAGAAAGTATCCTTTCTACAACGACACGAGCTGCATGCGCTTGTTTTTCTTTAGCCTTTGCTGCAATAGTAGATGCTTTTTCTTTTGCTTCTTGAATAGATTGTTCCGATTGACGTTTTGCGAGCTCTTGGTACGAAGCTTGTGCAGATTTAGTACGCGCGAGGCGATTTTCCTTACGCACTTCATTTTGTCTGTTTTCTTCTTCACGTGCTTCTTGGACGATTGCTTTGGCTTTTGCCAGTGCTTCGTCCAGAATCTGGTCCGCTTCTTCTTCTAGTGGGCCGATCATATCCCAAAGATGTTCTGCCATAACTCCAGTTCCTCACAATCTTAGCCTAATCATCTAGCATAGATGGGGTAAATCAATTGCACTTTGACAGATTACCTAAGCTTAACCGATTTGGCAAGTAGATTATGCGTATTGCTATGTTGCCTTATGCAGCAATCTTGTACAATGGTTAAACAATAAGGTCTCCTGGAGGTAACTATGCAAAAGCTACGTAGGTTCATCTATAAAGCTTTGTCGAAAATAAAGGTTAATGTTCGTTCTCGCTATAAAGCCATTAGGAAAGTTCAAGAGCTTGCAGCTAGTGCTGGATCTGATCTCTACCACGCTTTTGATCGACATATCATGGTCGGAAACCGTGAAATTCCCATCCGTGTCTTCGAGCCACACTATCAAGATCCAATCAGCAGTGAAATCATTGAACACATCAACTTGAATGCAAAACCAGAAGACATTGAGATACCAGATGAAATCAAAGAAAAGCTAAAAGAAGAGTCAAAGGAGAGCATCAGACAAAAACTTCAAGATAGTATCCCTGGCTTCTTAATTTTCTTCCATGGTGGCGGTTGGGTCACAGGTAATATCGATACCTATTCACATCTGTGCGCAGACATCGCTGATGTAACAGGCCAAACGGTTATGTCCGTGGACTATCGCTTAGCACCAGAATTTCCTTTCCCAGCTGGATTAGACGATTGCAGCGCCGCTGTTAGACAAATCCTTCGCTTTGCAGAAGAAAGCGGAGGCGACTTATCGTCTTATACATTAATTGGAGACAGTGCTGGTGCAAACCTTGCAGCTGCAGTCTCACTTCTTGCTAAAGACAAAGGCCTTAGGATGTGTAATCGACAAATTCTGATTTATCCTGCCACCAATAGCGACTTTAGTGAGAATACAAGGTTTAAAAGCGTACTTACAAATGGAGAGGACTACCTCTTAACCCGTGATAAGCTCTTGGATTACATGGACTTATATGCACCAACCGCAGAGCAAAAAGCCTCTCCTTATGTCGCACCGGTGCTGGCACCAGACCTCTCGGGTCAGCCTACGACGCTCATCATCACAGCGGAATACGATCCATTAAGAGACGAGGGTGAAGCTTATGGCGACAGGCTTGCTGAGGCAGGTGTCCCTGTAGCGGTCTATCGTATTCAAGATGCT
>CAYXVJ010000133.1:3857-7052 GCA_964468675.1 uncultured Oscillospiraceae bacterium | reverse complement strand
GAGCGGTAATAGATTAAGGATACGAGCACACTGATCACTGCGATAATGATTATACTTATTATCATCCTCTTCGCTAAATATGACAGTTTCATTCGCTACCTCTTCTTTATATTGCTATGTGTATTTAGGTTTTCTTCATCCTCATCAGTCCTTAATCTTACTTGGAATGATCGAAAATTGATTTTATCGCAGCACCGACTCCTAAAAAAGATAATACGAGGAGCAACCAAGGCGATGTACCGAAGAGTCGATCCAAATATCTTCCTAGTAGGACAGACACTAGAATGGTGGCTGCTAAGCTTATGCCCATTTGCGAAAAATTAGAAATCGCCCGAAAGGTTTCATGATGTTTGGATCGCTTGTTTTTTTTATCGTTATCTTTCAAGCGTCATCACCTCTCAAAATAAGCCGAAGCTTGTGATTTCTTCTTCAATTTCATTTTTAACCCAAACTATATATTAACATAAAAAATATCAGGGAGGCAAAACATGTGAAAGATTTACAAAATCTTTCAAGTTAAACTCATTTTCACTCATGTTTAATTTTGAGGATTTTCTAGCCTATTGTTCATGTTATGATACCTATGGAGCTATAGATAATACAGAAAAGTTGAGGTGGACATGTGCAGTATTATTTAGCGATTGATATTGGCGCTTCAAGTGGCAGACATATCATTGCCTATCTTGAAGATGGACGTTTGATGACAGAAGAAATATACCGCTTTGAAAACAAGATCTTAGAAGATAATCAAGCATTATTCTGGGATGTTGATACACTCATGGCAGAGATTTTGAACGGTATGAAACGTTGTCGCGAAGTCGGCAAAATTCCTCATAGTATTGGTATTGATACTTGGGGTGTGGACTATCTTCTTTTAGATAAAGAAGGTAAGCCTTTATCTAAGGCATATCACTATAGAGATAACAGGACAGATGGCTTAATTGAAGAGCTAAAGAAAGAAATATCTGGATATGATCTATATCAGCGAGTAGGTCTACAAGAATTATCTTTTAATACCATCTATCAATTACTTGCAGATCAGAAAATGAGGCCTGAGATACTAGCTAAAGCAGAGAGTATGCTCTTGATGCCTTCATTTTTCAACTACTGCCTTACAGGTATCAAGATCAATGAATACACCCATGCTAGCACGACAGCACTTCTTGATGTGAAGAAAAAGGATTGGGATTATGAGCTCATTACAAAGCTTGGTTTACCAAAGAAGATCTTCACAAAAGTGCTCCCTGCAGGCAAGACTGTGGGTCCTTTAACAAAAGAAGTAGAGGACTTAGTAGGTTTTAGCTCAACTGTGGTCCTAGCACCTAGCCATGATACAGCCAGTGCTTACTTAGCTGTACCAGCAAAAGACGAAGAAGCAGTCTTTTTGTCCAGCGGTACTTGGAGCTTACTTGGCATAGAGAGCATGGAGCCGATTCTGACGACTGATGCCTATGAAGCCCAATTCACCAACGAAGGTGGTTATGCGTACCGCTATCGTTTCTTAAAAAACATCATGGGTCTTTGGATGATTCAGAGCATTAGAAATGAATTGGATCCTAGGCCTTCTTTTGCAAGCCTTGAACAAGCAGCCATTGAAGCGAAAGCATTCCCGTCTCGTGTTGATGTGAATGATACACGCTTTCTTGCACCAAAAAGTATGGGTGAAGAGGTAAAGCTTTACTGCCAAGACAGTGGTCAAGCGGTTCCCAGTACAATAGGTGAGCTTTTAGCTTGTGTCTATCAAAGCCTTGCTGACTACTACAAAGAGTCAGTAGCTCAATTGGAAAAAGTGACGAATCAGACATTCACCAGTATGAACATTGTCGGCGGTGGATCAAAAGATGCTTATTTAAATCAACTGACAGCTGATGCATGTCAATTCAATGTTTACGCAGGCCCTTCTGAAGGTACTGTTATTGGTAATATCTTGTCTCAAATGCTCTCTAGTGGCGTATTAGAAGACATCGATATGGCAAGGCAGCTCGTACAGAATAGTTTTGAAATTAATATATTTGAACCCACGAGAGGAGAACTCAAATGAGTAACTATGAAGCAGCCAAAGCTAAATATGAAGCACTTGGCATTGATGTAGAGGCGGCATTGGATCGAATCGCCACGGTGCCTATTGGCATACATTGCTGGCAAGGCGATGACGTACAAGGATTTGAAAATTCTGGAGAAGCTTTATCAGGTGGTATACAAGCAACTGGTAACTACCCTGGAAGAGCAAGGACAGCAGAGGAGTTGATGTCGGATTATAAAAAGGCTATATCCTTGATTCCTGGCACAAAGAAAATAAGCCTCCACGCAAGTTATGCCATTTTTAATGGCAACAAGGTAGATCGTGATCAATTAAGCCTTGAGCACTTTGAACCATGGATCAAGTTTGCTAAAGAAGCAGGCATCGGCATTGATTTTAATCCGACTTTCTTTAGCCATCCAAAAGTTAAAGATGGTCTTACCTTATCCAGTCCTTGTGAAGAAACAAGATCATTTTGGGTCCAGCACGGTATCGTATCTAGAAGAATCGCAGCAGGCATTGCTAAAGAGCTAGGTATGCCTGTTTTAAACAATGTATGGATACCTGATGGTTATAAAGATGTGCCTGGTGATCGCTTGGGCCCACGCTTGCGCTTAAAGAAAAGCTTAGATGAGATCTTTAGTGAGAAGCTAGAAGGTGTCATTGATTGTGTTGAAAGTAAAGTCTTTGGTATCGGTATAGAAAGTTATACCGTAGGTAGTGCAGAGTTTTATACGAACTATGCTGCTACTAATCCAGGTGTTTATTACCTTATGGATAACGGCCACTTCCATCCAACTGAGATGGTCAGTGATAAGTTATCCACCATGTTAGCATTCTTCGATATCGTGCCACTTCATGTCACACGTCCAGTGCGTTGGGATTCTGACCACGTTGTGAGTTTCGATGACGAAACCAGAGAAATGATGAGAGAGATTGTAGCCCACGATGCCTTAGACCGTGTCTTGATTGGTTTAGACTTCTTTGATGCTTCGATTAACCGTGTTGCTGCTTGGGTCATTGGTGTAAGAAACGTCCAAAAAGCACTGCTCTATGCCTTGTTGATGCCACACAAGACCTTGAAACAATACCAAGATGATGCGAATTTTACAGAGAGCCTTGCCCTCTATGAAGAGATCAAGAGCTATCCATTCCATGATATCTGGGTAGAGTAT
>CAYXVJ010000133.1:0-3836 GCA_964468675.1 uncultured Oscillospiraceae bacterium | reverse complement strand
CAAGCTATCCCAGCAGATCTATCTTGGTTAGATGAAGTGAAGGCTTACGAAACAGCTGTACAAAGCAAACGAGTTTAATATCTCGGTGATGGAGTCAATAAATGAGTATTTTAGAACAAGATGTAATCAAGCGTTTTATTCGTCTATGTGACGATGGCTGGCAGCAAGGCTGGCATGAGCGTAATGGTGGTAACTTAACCTACCGCATGACCGATTTAGAGGTCGAAGCCTGTAAGCTATACTTTAATACTGATAGCAGTGCTTGGGTCGACATGGGTGTCGAGGATAAACGTTTAGCTGGTGCAAGCTTTATTACAACGGGTAGTGGTAAGTATTTTAGGAATGTGATCCTTGAGCCTGAAAGCAGCATTGGTATCGTTGAGATTGATGATACAGGTAGTCATTGGCGCTTGGTATGGGGTTTAGAAGGTGGCGGTAAGCCCACAAGTGAATTCCCTAGCCACTTCATGAACCATGGTGTGCGTTTAGCAGCTAGTGGGGGAGAGAACCGCGTGATCTACCATGCTCATCCTACAGCTATTATTGCACTTACATTTATCTTAGATCTAGATGCCCGAACCTTCAGTCGTGCTTTATGGCAAAGCGCAACCGAGTGTCCCGTGGTCTTTCCGGATGGAGTTGGTGTTGTAGATTGGATGGTTCCAGGTGGACCAGAGATCGCTAAAGCTACATCTGAGGTGATGAAGAGCTTTGAAGCAGCTGTATGGGCACATCACGGCTTATTTGTTTCAGGTCCTGATTTTGATACCGCATTTGGCTTGATGCATACGATAGAGAAAGCAGCTGACATATACCTTCGTGTTATCAGTAGTGGACACGAAATAAAACAGACCATCACGGATGATGGTCTGCGTGCAATCGCTAGAGATTTTAATGTGAAGATCAATGAGGAGTTCCTCGATTGAGCTCGACATGCTTATTGACTTAAAGTCAATTTATGGAATCTTTTCTTACCTTTACGAACGATGGCTTCACCTTCAGTGAAGTCATCTTCTTTTATTAAGTAAGCAAAATCTGTAACTGCTTCACTGTTCAACAAGAGTCCATTTTGCTTAATGAGTTGACGACCTTCACTCTTGGACTGAATAACTTTGGCTTTCACTAAGATGTCTAAGAGTTGGAGACCTGCTTCAATATCCTTGCTGCTGATGTCAGTAGATTCCATCGTATCGGATGTACCTGCCCCACGGAAGAGATCTTGAGCCTGTCTTTCGGCTTCTTTTGCCTTGTCTTCACCGTGGACAATCTTTGTCACTTCAAAAGCAAGTCTTTCTTTAGCCTTATTGATGTCTCGGTCACGAAGCTTTGCGTATTCGTTTATTTCTGTCATCTCGATAAAGGTAAGCATCTTCATGCAGTTGATGACGTCAGCATCTGCAGTGTTTCTCCAGTACTGGTAGAAGTCAAAAGGGCTGGTCTTATTGGCATCAAGCCAAAGTGCACCTTTTGCTGTTTTTCCCATCTTTGTGCCTTCACTGGTTGTCAAAAGCTTAATGGTTAGACCATAGGCTTCACCTTGGTCTTTACGGCGGATGAGGTCTGTACCTGCTAATATATTTGACCATTGGTCATCGCCACCAATTTGTAGGCGTGTACCAAATTTACGGTAGAGGTATAAGAAGTCATACGCTTGTAAGAGCATGTAGCTGAATTCAAATACTGTAAGGCCGCTGTCCATTCTGGATTTGTATGCTTCTGCAGCGAGCATGTGATTGACTGTAAACTGTGAGCCAATCTCTCTCATGAATTCGATCAAGTTGAGGTCTAGAAGCCAGCTAGAGTTATCGACCATGATGGCTTTGTCATCTGAGAAGTCAACTAAAATGGCCATTTGCTTTTTAAAGCTTTCAATGTAGCTCTCAATGGTATCTTTGGTGAGGACTTGCCTTAAGTCCGAGCGTCCTGAAGGGTCACCGACCATACCGGTTCCACCACCTAATAAGGCGATGGGGACAAGACCTGCCTTTTGTAAGTGTGACATGATCATCATCTGCACAAAGTGGCCTACATGAAGGCTGTCAGCTGTTGGATCAAAGCCAATATAAAAGCTTGCACCGGGTGTTGATAGATACGATTTTACCGCTTCCACATTTGTACACTGTGCTAAATAACCTCGCTCTTGTAATACATCAAAAACGTTTGTTTGATTCACTTTAATCCAATCTCCTTTTCCTTGATACGATGTCTAGTATCTAATGGTTCAAACAGTTTAACGGATGTATAGCGGCATGTCAAAATCACGCCCAGGTACGGGATTACGGCACAATGCATCTCTTATATCAGCTGCACTTAAATCCAATTCGTACTGTCTTTTGAAGAGCTCACCCTTATCATTATGCTCTCTAAAATCAGATCCTTTACTGATGATTGGTAAACTTGCATATTTGGACATTAATTTTAAGACATAGCGACCTTGCCTATTAAATGCTAGCACTCTAATGTATTGTGGACCCAAAAGGATATGTTCTTTCATCTCAGCATCACTAATATTCAAAACAAGTGCTGCTAATGCACGTTGTACTCTAGCTGTCGACAAATGCTTTGCCTTACTTTGTAAGATGAGCTGTTCGTATAAGGAGTTATTTGGATCCGTCAGTCTGGATGCGCTTTGGACAAGTCTTTTTGCAAGTCCATCGTTCATGCCAGCTATAGATGATATTTGCTCTTGGTTTTGGCTTCTTAATAGTGAGAAGGCAAGAGGACCTAAGTTCGATGGAGTGAGCAGTGTGCCTTCTTTACTTGCTTCATATAAGGCTGCAATCGTAGCAACAGGCACATGACCAGATAGAGCTTTGATGAGAGAGGCAGGATGGTCTTTGTGCTCTTTGATCAAGCCTCTAATCTTTGTGGCAGAGTCCAAGTGAGATTGGCCGACGCGTTCGTGGGTGATGGCTTTTAGTCTATTGTCTTTATCCAATGATTCAATCGTTTTTAAATAGCTTATACCCAATATATTATTGGATTCTTTCATCATGGAGGCGTAGTCCTGGCCTAAGGTACCTTCTATATACGATGACACTGCTGCAGCATAAGCTAAAGATATGGTTTCTTGCTTACTCATATGCTCTTTCATCTTGCCATCGTTTTCTGCTTCTACCAATGTTTTGGCAATTTCTCTTAAAGGCTTGATATCAGCAGCTTCAGAGCCAAAGGCCATTTGACCAATGACTTGACATGCGGCTAATGTCTTTACACCACCAGAGGCAAAACCATCTGCTGAAGAGATGCTAAAGACTGTAGGTAACTCTATGACTAAGTCAACACCATTTTGAATGGCGCTTTTAGCCCTTGCCCACTTGTCCATGGAACTTAACTCACCTCGTTGCGTAAATGAGCCAGACATAACTGCAACAACTGCACCGTCTTTTACGACCTTATCTCTCAAATACTCAATTTGATAAGCATGTCCTTTATGAAATGGATTATATTCAGAAATGATACCTACTATTTTCATCTTTTAGCCTCAATATGATTTTGCATTATAGTATCATAGTAAGGTGTCATCAATCAGCACCCAGAATGGAGAAGTGAAGTGAATCTTGATCGTGGGACAGGTAATCAAGCAAATATAGGGAAGAGACGACTTCAGTTAGTCATCGTAACGGTGGCTTTCTTATTTTTTGTTGTAAGCATATTAGCCATTTCAGAAGGAGCCATTTTAAAGCGATTAAGGCGCATAGAATTAGATACCTTAGTGCCACAATCTTTAAATGAGAACGGTTTATGGGGTCCTAAAATCAATCACGAACGTATGCTTTTGCAAATCGAAAGACAGTTCATGAATCCTTCGTCCGAAGATGAGTCTGCAGGTTTAG
>CAYXVJ010000132.1:3540-7159 GCA_964468675.1 uncultured Oscillospiraceae bacterium | reverse complement strand
TAAGTGTAAACGATGAAGCTTTATCCTCACCATACATTCCTTTAGATTTAACCAGAGAGGATACAATAGAGGTATTAGCGATCGTATAGATAAGAGTAATGAAAGCAAACACATCAAAGAGGCTGTTACTCTAGCAGCCTTTTTGATGTGTTCATGTGGGGAGGTATTACCATCTTATTACCTGATGCTAAAGTTCACCCAGAAAAGAGTATTTACTATAATGGAGCTTTAGTTCTTAAGGAGCTCCTGATCGAGGATGGTCAAGAGATTTTGGATTTGTTTCTTCAGATGAAAGTAAAGCACGAGATGCCATTTTGGACCTATGTACTATGCCTTGATTGGCTATACCTAATAGATGCTGCAATCGTAGATGAGAAAGGACTTGTGAACCTAAATACTTGATTTTAATCTTTGATATGATTATTACTCTCTTTCAGCAAATGAATGAATTTACTAAAACTCTCTAGGTCACTTACCTTCACCGCAGCACGCCTAAGGCTTGCTGCACCATTTTGGTGTTTCACATATTCTGCAAGTGCTTTACGCATCTCTCTTGCTCCGATTTCAATACCCACCTGATCACAAAGGCCTGTGAAGTGGCGTTGTATGACTTCTATTTTTTCATCTAGGCTCGGTGAGGTCCATGTCTGACCATTTAACTCGGTGTTAATCTCATCAAATATCCAAGGGTTACCTAAAGCTTTTCGTCCGACCATGAGACCATCACAGTTAGTGTCGATAAACATATGTCTTGCAGTATCTACATCCACCACATCACCATTACCAAAGACTGGTATATGGCCACCTATCTTATCTACGACATCTCGAATGACGGACCAGTCTGCCTTGCCGCTATACATCTGTGCCTGTGTTCTAGCATGTACGGTAATGAGATCTGCACCGGCATCTGCCATTTCTACAGCAAAATTTGGAGCCAATACTTCATCTATATCAAAACCTTGTCGGATCTTTACGGATAAAGGAATGCTTGTCCCAGATAAGGCTTCTTTCGAACTTATAACGATGTCTCTTGCAAGCTTTGGTGTTTTCATTAGTGCAGATCCTGCACCTGTTTTAATGACTTTGGGTACGGGACAACCCATGTTGATGTCAAACATATCTACATGGCTTAAGCGTTCATCACTCAATATTAAATGGATGGCTCTTTTGAAATCTTCTGGATCGAAACCAAATAGTTGTATACAAACAGGCTTTTCATCTTTGCAAATTTCAAGGTAACGAAAACTCTTATCTACACCACCGTAGGCTATGCCTCTTGCACTCACGAGCTCTGTAGTCACAAGCCCAGATCCTAGATCGTGGCAGATTGCACGAAAACTAAGGTTGGAGCCACCTGCTAGGGGCGCCAACCATACGTTGTTCGAAATGTCTAAATCTTTTATTCTAATAGGTTTAATGAATCGATTAGACATGGTTTATTGATCAATATCCAATATCTGTATGTCCTTAGAGACAGCATTTAAGTTCTCACAGCCATCTTCCGTGACGATGACGAGGTCTTCGATACGAACACCAAACTCACCAGGCAAATAAATACCAGGTTCAATGGAGAATATCATGCCGGGGGTAGCTACAAGTTCGCTGACGGATGAGACATCCCCGTATTCATGGACTTCACGACCAATGAAATGGCCAAGTCTATGGGTAAACTCCTTGCCATAGCCTCCCTTGCTGATGATGTCTCTTGCAGCCTTATCGATATCTTTCAAGGCTACACCAGGTTTCACGGCCTTTATTGCGGCTTCATTCGCAGCTCTAACGAGCTCATAGACTTCTACTTGTTTCTTGCTTGGTTCTAGAGTGAAGTACGTTCTAGTCATATCTGAGCAATAGTCACCTAAGCGGCCACCGATGTCTAAGAGGACGACATCACCTGCTTTAAGTGTTCTAGCGCTATTTTCATGGTGTGGATCTGCTGCATGCTCGCCAAAGGCAACAATGGGCTCGAAGCTAGGGCCTTCACAGCCAAGATCAAGATACGTTTGCCTTAAGAAATCTGCCAATTCGATTTCAGTCATACCGAGCTTGGCATACTTTGCTGTTTTCTTCATCGCTTCATCGTTGATTTTTGATGCGATGCGCATCTCTTCTTTTTCAGCTTCATCCTTAATGGCACGAACAAGGTCAATGATGTCAGATAGAACACAGGTACCAACACCTTCTTTTGCCTGTAAAGGTAAGAGGAATCTTGCTGGCCATACTTTATCGATTGCAAGCGTAGCATCTTTAATGAGTGCATTTGCGAGTAAGGCTATGCTATCGTCTGTATCGTCAAAGCTTGTTATCGGAATATCTGTAATAGGTGCTGGAAACAAGTGATTGATAAAGAACTCATGCTTACCATCTTCTTTTACTAAGAGAGCAAACAAGCGCTCACCTGGATCGATGGATACAGCTGTTAAGTACGATATCGATACAGGATCTGAGACGAGGATTTGTCTTAAACCCTCTTCTTTCATCTTGTTTACAACTCTTGTTAAGCGATCCTTAATCATGTTTGAAGCCTTTCACAAGTGCGTCATCTTCAAAGTAGTCGATGCGCATAGCAGCCTTAACCTTAGATAGTGTAACTTCGGCTGTAGCCTTGGCTTTCTTCGTGCCTTCTTCTAGTACCTTCACAACAGCTGGAATATCTTGTTCTAATTCAGCGCGTTTCTCGCGAATAGGGCCTAATATATCTTCTAGTACATCAATCAAGAGACGCTTACACTTCACGTCGCCTAAGCCACCACGCATGTAGTGAGCCTTCATTTCATCTAAGTTCTTGTAGTCTTTACTGAAACGAGTGAAATGTTCCTCTGTTGAGAAGACATCTAAATAAGTGAAGACAGTGTTGCCTTCCACCTTACCTGGATCTTCTACACGCAAGTGATCTGGGTCTGTATACATGCTCATGACTTTTTTCTTAACAACTTCAGCTGAATCAGATAGATAGATGGCATTGCCAAGTGACTTTGACATCTTGGCTTTACCATCAATGCCAGGAATACGCATCGCAGCTTTTGATTCTGGTAGTAACATCTCTGGCATGACCAAGGTCTCACCATAGACTGAATTAAACTTGTGTACGATCTCACGTGTTTGTTCTAGCATAGGTGCTTGGTCTTCACCGGCAGGGACAACGTTTGCCATAAAGGCTGTGATGTCTGCTGCTTGGCTAATGGGGTAGGTGAAGAAACCAACAGGAATGCTGCTTTCAAAACCACGCATCTGAATTTCAGTCTTCACCGTTGGGTTACGCTCTAATCTTGAGACTGTGACGATGTTCATATAGTAAAAGGCGAGTTCAAATAACTCAGGTATTTGAGATTGAATAAACATGGTGGACTGTTTAGGATCCAAGCCACATGCTAGATAGTCGATTGCGACGTCCACGATACTTTGACGAATCTTATCTGGATCCTCAGCGTTATCGGTTAACGCTTGGGCGTCCGCTATCATGATGTAGATGTCATCGAATGTACCTGAATTTTGCAGCTCTATTCTTCTTTTTAAAGATCCACCGTAGTGGCCCAAGTGGAGTCTGCCTGTGGGTCTATCGCCAGTTAAAATTACTTTACTCATTACATAACCTTCTTCTAATCAATCTTTAATGCAA
>CAYXVJ010000132.1:0-3530 GCA_964468675.1 uncultured Oscillospiraceae bacterium | reverse complement strand
TTTATATACAACATATTATTCTATACTTTCACTTTAATATAAATCTAATTGTGAAAAAAACATAAAATGTATTTGATTCAGTAATAATTTTTAAATCTAATAAGGCGTTTAATGTTTATTATACATGTATGAAGCGATTTTTACTTGTAGTAGCAGCAATTACCTTGATCTGCCTCCTTGTCTTTGCAGTCTTTTTTGGGATGCATTGGCAGAAGGGCTTTCGCATTGAGAAAGGACTTAAGATGAGTAAACGTATCCGTACAGTAGAAGTAATGACTACACTAAATGAAAAAGACTTCAAAAATCTATCAGTCAACTTAGATCAGGTATCTTTGAAGGTCCAAGCAGCAGATGTAGATGAGATTCATCTTTACTACCCTGTGCCAGAAAGGGATAGTGATTTAGAATACTTTCAAGTACAGCACAGTGTCACGAGTGGTGACCTAACGATCTGGGAAGAGTCAGGCACGAAACGTCGTGGTCTATTTAAAGAAAATATAAACCTTGTAGGCGCAACAGAAGTACGAGTCTTCTTACCAAGATCTACAAAGTTAGACTTACTTGATATTCAAATTAGCATGGGATCTAGCCATATTGAAGGCCAAAGGATAAAGGATCTAAAGGCAGATCTTAGCATGGGCAGCCTTAGCCTTATCGATGTTGAAGCCGATGATATAACGATAAGCCTCAGCATGGGTTCAGTCTCTTTAAATCGTGCAGCTCTGCGCCAAGGACGCATGGATCTATCGATGGGTTCCTTATCTGGCTATGCAGCCTTTGGTGGACATATGGATTTAGATCTTTCCATGGGTTCTATTGATCTAACATTAAGGCAAGATGAAGAACGTTTAAGCTACGATATGGACACCAGCATGGGATCCATTAAAGTTGCGGGTAAGAAACTTGGTTCTACTGCAAACTATAAGGCGGATTCTGAAACTGCATTTGTGGAGGCAAGTGTCAGCATGGGCTCTATAGGCTTGACGTTTGACTAGAAGAAAGTAAAAAATATTGCACATTTAAGAGGAACCTTAATTCTGTGATATTAGGGTTCTTTTTTATGCCGTGATATCAAAGCGAATGCAAATTTTCTCAATAAGAAAAAATTAGCTTTTATATAAATGGCTAAGAAACAGTCTTTCGTTCATATTCAATCCATTGAACCTGTATAAGCAGTTTGGTATATTTAGACTAGTAAGAAACTTATATCGTCGAAGGGAGCTTTAGACATGGATGGCTTTAATGGTGTACACAATACATTGGGCGGTTTGAGCCGCTTATCGAAGGCAAAGACAAGATCGATTAGCCCTGAGAACTATACGGGTGATAAAGGGAAGGGTGCAATGGCCACTTTAGAAGATGGCTTTGCAAGACACGCTGCGAGAGAACTTGGACAAGGCTGGAAAGTCAATCCATTCATTGAGATTCCTGCAGGTGAAACCTGGGAGATTGCCAACATTGAAGGACCTGGTGCTATCCAGCACATTTGGCTGACACCAACAGGGACATGGCGTAATACCATCATTCGCATGTACTGGGACGATGAAGAACATCCTTCTGTAGAAGCCCCATTGGGTGACTTCTTCTGTATGGGTTGGGGTGAATACGCACAGCTTAGTTCACTCGCTGTCTGTGTCAATCCAGGTAGTGCATTCAACTGCTATTGGACCATGCCGTTTAGAAAACGAGCAAGAATTACATTAGAGAATAGAGCAGAAGAACAAGTCACCATGTACTATCAGATCACCTATGTATTAACAGATATTGCAGAAGATGAAGCTTACTTCCATGCTCAGTTTAGACGCAGCAATCCCTTACAGTACAAGGATGTTCACACCATCTTGGATGGTGTCAAAGGACAAGGACACTACGTAGGTACCTACATGGCCTGGCAAGTGAACAACAGCGGCTGGTGGGGTGAAGGTGAGATTAAATTCTACATGGATGGAGACGATAAGTTCCCAACCATTGCAGGTACAGGCACAGAAGATTACTTTTGCGGCTCATATAACTTTGAAAACCCAAAAACAAAAGATGGCTATGTAGCCTTTACTACACCATATGCAGGCTTGCATCAGGTCATAACTCCAGATGCGCTATACAGATCACAGTTTAGATTTGGACTGTATCGCTGGCACATCACGGATCCCATTCGCTTTGAAGAAGACCTTAAAGTGACCATCCAAGCACTTGGATGGCGTTCTGGACATCGCTATCTACCGCTACAAGACGACATCTCATCGGTAGCCTTTTGGTATCAGACGTTGCCGACAGCCGTGTTCCCAGAACTACCGGATAAAGACGATCTGGAAGTCATATAGGAGGCTTTATGAGGCGAGCTGATCGAAAACAAAAAACATGGATATTGCTCCTACTAGCGGCACTACTCCTGCTTGTATTTTTGTTTCGTGTTGTAGGCAGCTACAGGTATAACCAAAGAGAAGTAGAGACATTTTTTGCAAAGGATGTCTTCACAGATTACCAAGAAGAAGTAGACGTAGAAGACATTGACTACGAAAGCCTTCGTGCCATGCTATCGCCTAACGTTGCGGCAATTGGAAGTAATTTTGAAACCAAGATAGAGTCTCCTCGAGAAATCCGCTATTACAAAGATAGTGATTTAAAGGGCGATGCTACATATACCATATCTAAGGGTACAGTCATTGATATTGAAGCGGATCTTGGCGATTTAAGGTCAAGAGCAGGATCGAGTGTTCTAAGCTTTCCCACCTATGAAAAGGGTCTACGCTATGCCAGACCATTTGTCGTAAGTGGAGATACTGAAGATGAAATGTACTATGTGAAGCTAGCTGATTTGAGAGCAGTAATAAAAGCCTTTGTAAATGAGAATCCAGGACTTACTGCAAGTAGAACTCAAAGTGAGGCCATACGCCAAATCACATTGGGTCTAGACAATAGTCTCTACGATATGGGTATCTATGCATCTCAAGACTTAGCTTACCCATTAGCTGAAACAGTTGACTTTGTAGTCCTGTCTCTTTCAGTAGTACTCTTCTTGCTATACTTCGTCCTAAAACGAAAGAAGGCAAAATAAGAAGGCTTAACATTAAGTTTTCAACACGATTTTCATTTCCTTATAGTTCTTGAGATATTAAAAACCCTAGGGAACAAGTTTTAAACTCTTGCTCCCTAGGGTTTCAACTGTGATTCAATTATTTCATATACATATTACATTTTAGTTTTACGAGCTTTAGTTTTTCCTGTTCGTGTACGTCGTATGTAGAAGCTCGTGGGCTAGTTCGGAATTAGGCTTGCCATAGAAGTCCTCATAAAGACGCAAGATATCTGGGTTCTCTTGAGATTTTCTATAGTCGGATTGTTTGTCGATACGTACTAGCGTTTGCTGGCGCCCCGATAGTTCACTCACTCTCGTAGGTACTGGGTGACCTGCTCCACTGATACAGCCTCCAGGACAGGCCATTATCTCAATCAGATCAAAGCCGATGTTTTCACCTGCGATGAGGCGCTTTAAGAATGGCTCAGCCTTAGCAAGACCACTAATTACTGCA
>CAYXVJ010000131.1:0-7192 GCA_964468675.1 uncultured Oscillospiraceae bacterium | reverse complement strand
GATGAAGCTACCCTTAGTTCCATACACCTCTAACCTTACAACGTCATCTTCAATATGGTGACTGTAGCTTGTTTCTACATCCATTACGCCGCCATCATCAAAGCGAATCATAGCAATACATAGATCCTCTACGTTATTGATACTACCCTCGCCTGACGCGATGTAGCGATCAATGCTCTTAAGGTTTCGACGAGGGCCAATTTTATCGAATGTTTGTGCACTGATGGTTTTCACTGTTGGTTGCCCTAATAAATGGTGTAAAGCATCAATGACATGTACGCCCACATCAAGGAGTGGTCCACCACCTGAGAACTCTTTATCGGTATACCATCCGAGCGGACCACCTGTGCGCCTTAGATAAATGGCCTTAGAGTAGTACAATTCACCAAATCTATCTTCAGCAATGAGATCTCTTAGAATTTTAGCCTGATTCTCAAAACGCATGACAAAGCCGACCATTAAGAGGCGACCTGTTTCTTCTGCAACCCGCTGAAGTTCTTCTGCTTCTTCATTAGTGACAGATAGTGGTTTTTCCACTAAAACATCTTTGCCAGCTCTTAAGGCTGCAAGTGCAACAGGCGCATGTGCACTAGGCCATGTACAAACACTAACTGCATCCAAGTCTTCCATCTTCAGCATTTCTTTATAGTCTGTAAAGGTATGCTCTATCTCATATTGATCGCAGTACGATTTTAATTTCTCAGTATCAAGATCACAAGCAGCGACAACTTCAACGTTATCTAGCCTCTTATAAGCCCAATAGTGTGCATGACTGATGTTTCCTGTTCCAATGATACCAATACGTTTCTTTTTACTCATAGTTACTCTCCTAAATCTAATGCCTTAAGGTGTTCTTCTAAAAAATCCACTGCAAGTTTAATATCTTCATCCGGATTGTCTCCAACTTCACGCTCAATCGTTAAATAACCCGTATAGCCAATATCATCTAAAGCTTTTAAATACTGATTAAAGTCGACTTGTCCTTCTCCTAAAGGTGTCTCGATGCAGTAATCCCACCACTCTTCTACTGCTTCCATCTCTGACCCATAGGTACTATAGTGTCTTTCTGGGTGAATCACTTCTAAGACTTTGCCATCTTTTGCATGTGTATGAACGATATAGTCCTTTAGTGTATACACCGCTGCTACGATATCTTCACCAAAACCCATCACAAGGTTTGCTGGATCAAAGTTGACGCAGACACCTTTACTCTCAAGAGAGTCCAAGAAACTTTTCAGTACAACTGCAGTTTCAGGTCCTGTCTCTATAGCAAATTTGGCACCCACCTCATCACCATAGCGGCCGATCTCTTCACATGCGGCCTTCATGATAGCTCTTCTTGGATGATCTACTTCTGGTGGTACTACACCGATATGTGTAGTGACCACATTACACTCAAGATCTAAAGCTAAATCCATAATCTGCTTGGAAAGCTCGATCTTATTTGGATTCTCTTCAGGATTTGTAAATCCATAGCCGCCAAGATCACCGCAGATGGCTGTAACCACCATGCCTTGTTCCTTAACAAAGGATAATAGATCTTTGCGTTGCTCTTGTGACATATTCCACGGTGCAGTTTCGCCTTCCACCGCATAGATCTGAATACCTGTCACGCCAAGTGCTTTAGCTCTCAAAATGCCATCTCTAACATCGGTTCGAAACGAATCAACCAATACTCCAGTCTTCATACAATACTCCTCTACTTTCTTGTTTTTTATTGAACTATCCCACATCTTCTTCTACTAGCGACTTCACCGCATCAATCGCAATTTTAATAGCTATGTCTGTACCTTTAAATGTTGGGTTTGATAAGCCCTTTTTTACGCGTACAATATTGCCTGCTACAGCTAAGACGGTTCCTGTACGCACACCTAAAATGGATCCCAAAACAAATAATGTTGACGACTCCATCTCTGAGGCTAATGTGCCACCTTCTATCCAAGCTTGCCATTTGTTTAGCAGCTCATAACGAATCGGTTTTTTCTCTGCTTCATGTTGGCCAAAAAACGAATCTTTACAATGAACGACACCAACGTGGTAACTTGATCCATATTCACCTGCAGCCTCCACCAAAGCATTTAGCACCCGGTAATCAGCGACTGCTGGAAATTCTATTGGCATATACTCTTTAGATGTACCATCAAAACGGATCGCTGAATTTGCAAGTACCACATCATTGATCTCAACGTCAGGCTGCATACCCCCACAAGTCCCTACACGGATAATTGTTTTGGCACCAATATTGACCAACTCTTCTATAGCAATCGCTGTTGATGCACCACCAATACCTGACGATACGACACTTACTTTTGTCTCATTTAAGTATCCCGTATAAGTTGTATACTCACGGTTCGCCATGACCAGTGTAGAACGATCCAAGTATTGGGCTATCAATTCACAACGCCCAGGATCTCCTGGCATTAAGATGTACTCTCCTACATCACCTGCTTGACACTGAATATGGTATTGCTTTTTTAGTTCTTGCATCAATCTCTCCTTTCTCTATAAGTGAAGTGATGCAGCACCGATGATGCCTGCATTGTTTCCTGTTTTAGCGGTTTTAATCAAGATATCCTGATAGTACTTCTCGTATACCTCTTGCCTTTGTAAAGCACGGATAATCGCCTCTTCGAAGTAGACACCTTCATTGCTTAAACCACCACCAATGACAATTTGCTGTGGTGCCAGCAGAGCCATCAAGCTAATCAAGCCGGTGCTCAATTCATCTAGCCAAGCTTCATAGGCCTCAGAAATAACAAGGTCTCCCTCCCTTAGGGACTTAAAGATCTGTCTTCCACCTACAAGTTCTGCATCAAGATCTCGGCCACTAGAGATGAGCGCATCTTTCACCATACTGACCAATGCACTGACTGAAGCATATTGCTCGAAGCATCCCTGCATCCCACAGCTGCAAAGCCTTCCATCTTTATGTGTCACTATATGGCCTATTTCAGCACCTAAATTCTTATTTCCTCTGTAGGGCTTGCTATCGAAGATAAAGCCACCACCTACACCTGTTCCTAAAGCGACATAGACCACGTGATCCATCCCTTGGCAGACACCATAGATTTGTTCAGCTCGCATCGCTGCACCAACGTCATTGATTACCTTGATTTGTAAACCAAGCCTATCCTCCAATAGATCCTTAAAACGAACTTCATCTAGAGCCAAGTTTGAAACATCTCGAATGATGCCGGCTTTTGTATCTGCAAAACCAGGGCAGCCTATACCGAGTGCATCAAAACTGCCGTGAGCCCTTGCTTCTTCAACCATCGAAACAACCAGCTCGATCAAGGCATCCACATCACCATAAGGTGTTGCAGCACTTGTCTGCCAGATTAACTGTCCATTGTCTCGTACCAAGCCAAACTTCATGTTTGTACCACCGATATCGAGACCTGCAATACAATCTGCCATCTATCTAGCTCCCATTAGTTCACCTGAAATCAAGGTGTAATCCACACTAAGCTTTGTATCCAAGGCCACGAGATCTGCTTGATGTCCAACTTTAATGACTCCTAAGTCGCTTTGGTCAAGCCAGGTGGCTGGGGTTTTAGATCCCATAAACAATGCGTCTTCTAAGGGTACGCCGATGGAATGTAAATTTTTCACACCATCCAAGACAAATGAACCACCACCGGTCAAGGTTCCATCCTCCCAACGACTGACGCCGTCAAGTTGAATCACGCGCTGACCATCTTCATAGTAGTCACCATCTGGCAGACCTGCTAAGGTAACCGCATCAGAGATAATTAAGATGCGATCTGCAGGTTTAATGCTCAGTAGGATCTTCAAAGCTGCTGGATGTACATGCACAAAGTCACAGATGGCTTCGCAATACACATCTTCATTGAAGAGAGCTGCGGTCAATATACCTGGTTCACGATGGTGAATCCCTCTAGAACCATTAAAGAAATGGCACATGCAGCCAAAGCCTGACTGGAAGGCTTCTACGCCTTCATCGTAGGTTGCATTCGTGTGCCCTGCTAAGACACGTATACCTTTACTACGTAAGTAGTTCGTGAACTTAAAACCTTCATCTTTTTCAGGTGCGACAGTCATGGACATAATCATGTCTTCGTAGCCATCTACAATCTTCTCGTAATGCTCAATGCTCGGTGCCACGATATACTTCTCATTCATGGCTGCCTTACCAGGATTCTGATCGTTTAGGTAAGGCCCTTCCATGTGGACACCTAGTATCCTCGCACCTTTGACTTCACCTTTTCGCTGCATCTCTTGGATACGCTTTAATCGTCCAAGCGTCGCTCTGAAATGCTCAACACTATCTGTATAGGGGCAACCCATAACGGATGTAGTTCCATTTTGGGCAAGGCCTTCTAACCATGCAATGAAGGATTCGTCATCTGTAGAACTCATCAAGCTACAGCCATGACCGCCATGGTTGTGATGGTCGATCATGCCAGGGACTAAGAATTCTGCTTCCATATCACCTGATGTGCCAGCCTCAATCTTTTCTATCCTGCCGTCCTTAACAAATACAACTTGATCCGTTTGGAAGCCATCTTCTAGCAGTAATTGCTTTGCATAAATTGTAAACTCGTTTTGATGCTTCATTAATTCTTACCTATAACCCTTACACAGCAGTCAATTAATACTTGAAAACTGAAATATTATCAATGAGTCTCTTTGTGTTCTCAAGATTCTGAACATTTGCCATAACGCAGTCTTCAATGCCCTCGAACTCTACAACAAGCCATTGATCATAGCCGCGTTCAACGAGTGATTTCATACAATTGACTAGTGGTACATTCCCATGTCCAATGATGGCACCACGGACGTAATTACCACCTCTGGTCACATACCAGCCTTCGCCAGGATAAAACTCACTACCATCTTTTATATGGAAATCTTTTAGATGTACATGCTCAATCAAGTGGATGAGTGAGGTAAAGCTCTGTGCGCAATCTTCGTCTGGGTCTACAAAGTTACCCATATCACCTAAAATACGGAAGTTATCGTGGTCTACTCGGCTAATCAATTGCTCTAGCCTCTTGCTCTCACCAAACAAGCGACTGTGATTCTCTGTCGTCAAGATAATGCCTTTTTCTTCGGCATAGCTTGCGAGTTCACGAATTGGCCCTTCAATGCGCCTAAAGACACGCTCCGTCGTCATATATGGTGGGTCGAAATCTTCCATGATATCCATACGCATCGTATGTGATCCAAGTGCTTCGGCAATATCAATTTCCTCTTTCACAGCTTTGATCTCAGCATCCAAATCAGTATTTGCGAATTCAGCATGAATCGCATAACCGCATACTTCTAAACCAATATCCTGACAAGCTTGATTCAATGTCTTAGCATATGCTGTTTTTTCTTGATTTTCTGGGAACTCAATACTTACAAACTCAATACCTTCGTATCCCGTCTCCTTGGCGAGTTTGATTACATCAAATAATGTCTTACCATTATTTAAGTATTGATCATAACTATAACTACTTACACCAATCTTCATCTGCACACTCTCCTAGAATTATACTTCTTGATTACCACTTGAAAGCAGGTACTGCTTCTATCATTCGCTCAATATTCCTGATGGATTGGTAAGTTGCATCTTTAGCATCTTCAATACCATCAAACTCAACGACCAACCAACCGGAGTATTCCGCTGCAACCAATGTTTTTAAACACTTCATCATCGGCATATTGCCATGCCCAACAATAGCTCCACGGATATAATTACCACCTCTTGTTACATACCAACCTTCACCTGGAAATAACTCTTCACCACTTTTGAAGTGATAGTCTTTGAAATGTATCTGTTCACTTAAATGAAGGATTCTTCCTAAAGCCTCAGCACTATCCTCTTCGCCATCAGAGAAGTTTCCAGTATCTGCTAGAATACGAAAATTATCGTGATCTACTTCATCCATCAATTGCTCTAGGCGGTGACTGTCTAAGAAGATTCTGCCTACATTTTCAGTAGTCAGCAGAACACCTTTCTCCTGTGCATAATCGGCGAGCATCCTAATCGGTTCTGCCACTAATTTGATACTTCTATCTAGCGTGGTGAATGTATCCGTAAATTCATGAGCGGGTATTAAACACATGGCATGAGATCCTAAAGCCACAGTTACATCAATCTCAGTCTTTAATCGCTCAAGCTCTACATCGAGGTCTACATTTAAGAAATCACTAATAGCTACATAGCCACATGCAAGCAGATTATGTTGCCTCAGCGTATTCTTTAACTCAGTTGCATAGTCCAATCGACTCTCTACTGGCATCATAAAGTCAGCGAATTCAATGCCTTTGTATCCCGCATCAGCCGTAAATTGAACGATCTCTTCCATCGTCATAGATGCATCATCTAAATAAGATCCAAAACTATAAATACTTACACCAATTTTCAAAATAGTACCTCCTAGACTTAATCCACGGCAGAACCATGGCAAACCAAATGCAAAGCGTCTTTACTAATAAACAAGAACAATATATCTATAGTTCTTTTAACTAGAATTGTAATAATAGTGCTAAATAATGTAAATATTCAAAAACAGACATCACAAAACTGTCATTTTATATGTCACCGTTTGAAGCTCATCTGCTATTTTGCTTTAAAAAAGGATAAAAACTAGTTATTTGGATCGTTTTCCGTGTGTGCCTGTGCTGCTGTCCTAAACTCTCCTGGAGTTTGTCCGTCATTATATGTTTTGAACGCTCTCGTAAAGGTGAGTGCATTACTATAACCTACTCGTTCTGCTACCTCATACAAAGGCACGTCTTCTTCATTGACAATGACTTCCCTAGCCTGATCGATTCTCGTGATATGGATATACTCAAGTAAGGACGTTGACGTCTTCCTAGAAAACTGTTTTGACAGTGTATTCGGCAAAATATTAAAGTGTTCTGCAATACTACTCACATTCAACTGATTATTGTCATAGTTGTTATCAACGAAGTATTTTACCTCATCGATAATATCTTTTTCCTCAACAACGGCATCAGTTTTAGTACTTTGTTTCGCAAAAACCAATTGCTCCATCATCAGGTCTTTAAGCTCAAGATGAGCCTGGCAGCTAATGACCTTACGCATCGATTCGTTACGGTTGTACTTCATTGGGATGTTCTCTTCATACATCTGCTCGAGCACTTGTAAAAACTGGTACTTTAAAGCAGCAAGCTGAAGACTCGATAATTCGGATTCACTTGGTGAAGACTTCGATTG
>CAYXVJ010000130.1:0-7219 GCA_964468675.1 uncultured Oscillospiraceae bacterium | reverse complement strand
TAATGAGTTGGCGCACAAGCTCGTCTTCTGACATCAAGCGAGGATCACTTGCTTGTTCGATCTCTCTTGGAATCAATATTGTATCTACTGCTTGTTCTTCTTTTAAGATAGCTACGCTACTGGCAAGGTCACTTGAATGCCCTGTATAGCTAATGTTTAAAGATTCTTTGGCTGTTTTAAATAGTTGTTGAAGAACAAAACTATCAGACTCTGCCTTATAGCGGTTTAAGCCTGGTATTTGGACACCTTCAAATCCTTCTAAATAGTCACAGTCACTGTCTTTTAAGAGGCTCTTATCTATCGCTGCCGCAGGAAATTGGCCACTCTTGGCACCTAATATATATACAATTTTATAGCTTTGACCCAACAGTTGTTCTGGAGTCCCTACATTGACTTGATCCAAATGAGTGGGGATCACGCCAGAGAAGTTAGACTCTGCAGCTACTTGCAAGATGCGTCTGAGCGATTCCAAGTCAAAAGGCTTGGTGCCAAATAGCAGACTCAAATCAACTAAAATCTGACCAAGGCTATTCCATGCTTTCGCTAGTGAAACCGCATGGTCTTCCATAGGGCCTACACTCAAGCGCTCGATTTCGGCTTCAAGCCATGCCACAAGCCCTAACTCAGGCAAGCGTAATACCTCTTTAAATTGCTCGATTAGCTCATTACAATTCTTTAATTTTCGCAGTGTATCGGCAGTCTTCCTTAAAGGCAATAGTGTACTTTGTATCACTTCAGCTAAGTCTTCAGGATATCGTTCAACATGAAAGATTCCTGTGTAACGCATACCTTGCCTGAGCCATTCATTTTCCAACGCATCGACGGTTTGCATATCAATTGGGCAGACACCGGATCGCAGTAAAGCTAGCACGTGATCAACATGCCAATTCGATTGCACAGCATCTAGTAAAGCCAAGATAAAACGCAATAAAGGTGTATTGGCAAGGGAACGTCTCTGGTCAATAAAAGCTGGTATCTCATACGCCGGAAAACTTGTTCTAACATATGGTAAATAAGATTGGTAATCCACCAAGCACACCGCAATATCTTTATAACGGTAGCCTCCAAGCAAGGCATTTTTCTTAATCTCACCTGCAATTGTGTTGACCTCATCTTGGATTTGACGAGCAGCCCGTATGGTAAGTGGAGCATGTGCCTTGCTTTCTTCGTCTACATAGACTTGTCCTTCAATATCAAGTAAGTTTAGCAAACGCATCGCGGTCAGTGAGCCGATGGTATACGCGGGATCTACTAGTGCTTCTTCTCCAGCTTTTTTTATAATGCTGTTCGTAATGACGGAGACATTCAATTGGTGGCAGATACGGTCCAAAGCCTTTAATATACGATACTCTTGCGGTGTAAATTCACGAGATTCGCCAAATCCACTCACCCAAACCCAAGTCTGACGCAGCTCTTGCAGCCGCTGTTGTACGTGCTGTGGTAAATTGCCATCAGCAAAGCTCTCTAAAAGTTCAACCAAATCTCCTAGGTCTTTTTCTGCATCGCTTCGTCCAAGATCTTTTAGTGCTTGGCTGTAGTAACGAAGGAGCAAGGAGAAATCGTGAAACTTCATTTGGAATTGTGGATCCATGTTATTCTTAGCAGCTTCCATTAAGAGCTCTGGATCGATCAAGTAGCGTCTAAAGTAATTAAGGACGGTTAAGATCTCTTCTACATAACCACTACGTTTAGCAAGTCTCGGCAAGAGTTTTAATTCATCTTGATGTGCTTCAATTAAAGATGCCAAAAGCATCGCCTGACCTTCTCTTGTCAGGCGATCTTCTGGACTAATGCCGGCTAAGTCAAAAAGCCGAAACGATAAACGTGAAAAGGATAAAACTTCAGCCATCATCAAGCCACTTTGACGGTTAAGATCCAAATAGCGGCTTTCAGTCATCAGCTTTCGGTTCTCTGGCACCAATATCAGTGCACGTGTCTCTGGCCATTTTGAGCTCATATTGGAGACATCGACAAGCACCTTTTGGCTTACCGTGTCAATATCAGGTCCATATATCAGATACGCCATCTAGTACCTCCAGCTACACCGTGTCAAACACCCTTAGTTGAGCGTATCTAAATTCTTTCCGTTCAAGTCACGTACCGTTACACCGAGACGGTCTAATAAGCTCTTAATCAAGCGATCCTCATCATGGCGCTTGACCTTCATCGTAGTGGTACGGACATAGTCGGTTTCAGTGAAGACGAAGTATTGCACAGCACGGTACTGTGGCATATTCTTATTCACCTTTTGTATTTCTTTTTTCAAGTACGCAGATACAGCAAGGTCATCGTTTTTATCTTCTAATGGCAATGCTTCACGATCCAATAAAATCTTGGCGCAAATGTCTACTGCATCCCGTGCATTGGTCTCACCCCATACGATACTCTCTTTTACGCCAGGTATTGCGTGTAAGAGTGTTTCAATCTCTTCTGGGAAAGCCTTCTTACCATTCGTTAAGACAATCATGGACTTGATGCGTCCGGTGATATGTATGCAGCCCTTCTGGTCGAAATAGCCCATATCACCTGTATGGAGCCAACCGTCTCCATCGATGGCTTCTTTCGTAGCTGCTTCATCTTCATAGTAACCCAACATGACCGAGTCACTGCGAACAAGGATCTCACCTACTGCATTGACTTCATCACTGTCTGTATTGATAGCTACTTCGACATCGTTTAGCGGGACTCCTACAGAGCCCGGTACCAACATACGTGGATTATGCACTGAGACAACAGGTGAGTGTTCAGTTAAACCGTAGCCTTCTAGGAATGTTAGACCAAAGTCATTGAAAGCTTGGAACACTTCCTTATCTAAAGCTGCTGCACCAGAGACCACTAAGCGTAGGCCTCCACCTAAACCATCAATAACGGACTTAAACATTTTACGGTTGACTTGGAAACCTACCGCTTGTAGATTACGAGCAATCGGCCTCATGACATTGACAAGTGGCTTCTTACCGGATGCTTCAATTTTTGTATTGACTCGCTTGTAGATGTTTTCAAACAACAAAGGTACGCCAACCATGCAGTTGATCTTCCATTCAACTAAGTTGTTTGCCAGATAACGAAGGCCATCCATGAAGCAGATACATACCCCGAAATAGAGCATGACAAACATACCCGTTGTTGTCTCAAAGGTATGGTGAAGCGGTAAAACAGATAGTGCTCTTTCACCTGGATAGAGTTCTAAATTACTCGCAATAGCAAACAAGTTATGCGTTAAATTACGATGTGAGAGCATGACACCTTTTGACATGGCTGTCGTACCCGATGTAAATAGCAAGACCGACATTGCATCAGGATCTAGCTTTGCATCGATAAAACGTTTGTCTCCACCCATCACTTTTAACTGACCTTTAGCTTGTAGATCAGAATATAAAGCAAAACGCTCATCACCTTCAAAGTCAAATGCATCGCCATCTCCTGCAACAGGATCCATCACGACAAATAAGCGAACATTATTATTCTCTTTAGCAACTTCCTTAGCGATCGGTAATAGTTTAGGAGTAATAAATAAAACGGAAGAACGGCTGCGCAAAACCAACTGAATGACTTCATTTGCCGGTAACATGCGATCGAGTGGTACCACCACACCTACACCGTTACACGCCGCATTATAAGCAACTGCCCATTCATAGCAGTTTTCCCCCATAACCGCGATATGCTCATCTTTAAAACCGCGATCAATTAGTTCAGTACCGATATAATCTATATCGGAAATAAACTCACCATATGTTCTTATCATCACCTCAGAGTTTGGTTTACGACGAAACATATAAGCGGGATTATTCGTATACTTCTTCGCCGAATCGCGTAGCATATCGATTATGGTGTCAAATTTTTTAGCTTTAAAAAGTGCTTTACCCTTAATAACCTTCATACGAACCTCTTTCAACAAATAGATTTGTTTGATAGACTAATATTTTGATGATCCAAGCATATCATTCTATTTACAGAAAATATACAAGGTCTACTATTGTTTTTAATCTTAACCAAGAATTCTGGCTTTGACAAGCGAAGCAAATAGGCCTTATAGTGTTCACATATTTAAATCGTACTATTGAGGGAAAAGATGAAGCAAACTGAAAAAGAACAAGAAAAGCAACACTTAGCCGAGCCCATTGAACGTGGGTTTAGCGGGCGCTTGCTTTATCGCATCGGCATATTGGTAACAAAACTGTGTTTGAAGTATGAATCAAGAGATACACATAACATCCCCAAAGATTCTCCATACGTTTTGGCCGTAAACCACGAAACTTTTGTCGATGCCATGTGGGTTGCACACTTTCTTCCCAAGGAACACTTCCCTAACTTTGCCTGTATGGCCGCACAAGACCTCTTAACTGACTATGGCAAGTTTGGCCGCATTATCATGAAGGTTGGTCGCGGCATACCTCTAGATCGCCATGGCAATCCTATCAGAGGTTTGATTTTGGCTAAAAAGCAAGTAGATGAAGGCAATATTTTACTTGTCCATCCTGAAGGTACAAGGTCAAGAGATGGCCGTTTAAGTCAAATCCATGAAGGTGCTACATTTATTGCCATGAAGGCCAATGTCCCTTTAGTTCCTGTCTTTATCGATGGAGGTTATGAGGTATTTAGCCGCTACCATAAGTTCCCGAGTTTTTGGGATAAGAAGAATAAACGTAGAAAACGACTCATCATTCGCTATGGTAAGCCTTTACTTCCAGAAAACTATAAGAACTCTAAGGCTATGACCATTGATATGAAAGCTTGGCTCGAAGATGCTTTTGAAAACAAAGAAGTTAAAAGAGATTTCGAAGCATTAAAAAAGCTGCAAGCCTAATTCAATAGACCTGCAGCCAATGTTTAAAGATGTACTGTCGTCTCTACTTCAATACATCTGGCACTCCAAACGATCTAGGTATCACGATTTTCAACTGATTTTGTACTGCCTTCACTTCTATACGCTGACAGTAAAAGGCCTCTCCATCCAAGGTAATAATCAACGGATCTTTTTCTGTTGTTTCCACCACAGCCTCGTGTCCACTGAATTGCTCCAGCAGATCAATGTCATCGATTTCACCCTTGCTATAACGATTGGCCATGGTCAATACATGACCTAAGTGAACCGGTTTAGAGACAACTGCTTCAATTCGCCCATCCCTCAAATGTCCACGTGGATTGGGTAAAAAACCACTACCATAATATCGACCGTTACAAACTGCAGCGAGTGAATAAGCACGATTTTTTAGATTCGTCTCACCCATACTAAAATCAAACTTATATTTCATTTTCTTAAACGATGCCATCAATGCACCTAAATAATAAATGTTGGTTCCCAAGAATGAAAGTTTTCGGCTCAAACGATCGGCCATAATGACTGAGTTGGAATCAAAGCCAATGGATGCAATATTGATACAATAACGTTCCAAACGATCAAATCTATCCTCCCTATCAGGGTAAGATACTTCATTTGCCACGGTATGAATTAAGTCGATCTCATAGACATCAATGTGCTCTGTGATGTCTCTTGCTGTGAATAATTGCATCGCATCTAAAATGCGATCTGCATGGCGCTCATCTTTAGTGTATAGGGATCTAGAAAAATCATTACCGCGTCCTGCTGGTAGCACTAACAAGGGAGTACTAGTACCAGCTAAGCCATTAGCAGCCTCATTTAATGAACCATCTCCACCTACAACAGCTACGATAGCATCTTCCCCGTATTGCTCTGCTATGGCTCTCGCATATTGCTCCACGTCCCCACGTTTCGTTGTTGGTTTTAATTCAAATGTATTTGGACTTGGCAAGTGGTCAAGTTTTTCTTTAACCATCGCAGTATAAGAATCCGAACGCAGTCTTCCTGCATTCGGATTATAGATAAAGACATAATGCATAAGACGCCCTCTTAATCACCCATACGCCGTTCTACGTACGCCGTGATATCGTTTACGGTATGTAAACGCTCGACGTCTTCATCCGCTATCTGCATGTCAAAGGCAGCTTCTAAATCCACTACAATCTCGTAAACAGATAGGGAGTCCATGCTTAAATCATGGATCAGGTCTTGATCCTCTTTAATCTCTGAAATATCTCTATCCGCAGCATTCGCTACCGTCTCTACAATCATCCGACGGATTTCCTCACTTGACCGCTTCATCTTCCATAACCTCCCTGGCTCTATACTTATCGTATTGCTCATCGATGTATTGATCGATATTCAACAGTGCATCTAACAATTGTTTTCTTTCGTCACTGGCTAAATCAGTTACCAGACCTTCTACTAGTAAGGTATGGAACTTCCAGAACAAGCGATAAGCAACTTTACCTCTCCTTGTTAAACTCAGCAGCACAACACGACGATCGTTTTCAGCACGCGTCCTTTCGACGTAATCTTTTTTCACTAAGCGATCGATAGCAACTGTTAAAGTACCTGTTGTAATATTTAACCTTGCTGCAGTTTCACCCATACTACGCTGTTCGTAAGGTCCTATCGACGCCAGCGTATGCATCTCTGTCTTTGACAAGTCAGAAAAATGCCCCTTTAAGAGGGCTTCTTCTTCTGTCAACAAGATCTTTTCATAAATGGTTAACAAAAGATCTAAGATTTTCGCATTGTACTCCGTCATGGCCATATAGCCTTCTCCTTAAATATTTTGTCTATCAAAGCATCTAGCTTTAGTCTACTCAAATAAATGCTGCTTAGCAAGCTATTTTGATGTAAAAGATGCTTTCTACTAAGACTCAATAAATATAGCGAAAAGTCCGGCCATAAGAAAACTTATGTCCAGGACTTTTCTAGCTTAACGATTTAATTTTACGCTTCGTTTGCTAAGCGTACGGTATCCTGAGCGATTACAAGCTCTTCATTCGTTGGGATGTTAAAGACTCTGACCTTGGAACTTGCTGTAGCAAGGTCACACTCTTCTCTTGTGTCGTTTAATGACTCATCAATTTCTACACCCATGAAGGCAAGACCATTACAAACTCGTAGGCGAACATCTGGTGTGTTCTCACCAACACCTGCAGTAAAGACAATAGCATCTAGTCCGTTCATCGCTGCTGCATAGGCACCAACAAACTTCTTAACGCTGTAAATAAACATATCGAGTGCTAATTGTGCACGCTCGTTACCTGAATCTGCCGCATCATAAAGGTCACGGAAGTCAGAGCTAACGCCTGAAATACCTAAGACACCAGACTGTTTGTTTAAGATACGGTCTACATCTTGAATGGTATCCATGTGTGCATCTTC
>CAYXVJ010000129.1:0-7272 GCA_964468675.1 uncultured Oscillospiraceae bacterium | reverse complement strand
CTCTAAAAAAAGAACTTGAAGCAGAAGGGTCTAAAGTATTGATTTTGCAAGCAAATGTGGCTAAGCGAGAGCAATTGGAACGTGCATTTGACATGGCTAGGGAAGCATTTGGACCAGTAGGTGTCTTGATTAATGCAGCAGGCATTGCACAGCAAAAGCTATTTACCAGTATTACCAGTAACGATTGGCAAATGATGTTGGACGTCCATTTGAGTGGGCCCTTCCATGCATCGCAACTTGTTGTGCCTGATATGATTCGCGCAAAGTTTGGCCGCATCATCAACATCTCGTCGATGTGGGGGGAGACTGGTGCTTCGATGGAGGTACACTATTCTGCGGTCAAGGCAGGTGTTATTGGCTTTACCAAAGCCTTAGCTCTAGAACTTGGTCCTTCAGGGATCACGGTCAATGCGATTACTCCAGGCGTTATTGTTAGCCAAATGAATGAAAACTTGGGTCCACAAATAATGGACCAATTAGCCGAACAGACACCTGTAGGACGTCTCGGGACAGCAGAAGATGTTGCCAATGCTGTTGCCTTTATGGCCTCAAATGATGCTTCATTTATTACCGGTGCTACCTTAGATGTCAATGGAGGCTTCGTCACCTAAGCCTTTAGAATATGGCCGAAATCGCCTGTGACTATGCTATAATCTCTACGTACGATATAAAGTGAGGTGCCTCGGATTTGAGTGTAGTCGAAATAGATATTGATAAGCTGTATGCTTTGTTTCCAGAACCCTGGTCAAAGAGGTTGTCTGCTCTTTCTTTTAGTGAATCTAAATTAAGTGAACTAAAACCCCGTTTTGAAGAAAACTGGTATTTGCAGTGTAGCCAAAGTTTGAACTTGAAAGATGAGCATATTCGTGCCTTGATCGATTTAGCCGATCTCATCTGGAAAGAGGATTCATTAAGGCGCATGGCATTAATAAGCAGGCATTTTCTATTCAATGCATCGGAATTGGAGCTGGAACAATTTACTTGGTCCACCGATTTTTTAGCAGATGCAGGTATCAAAGATAGCGGCTTATTTTATCTTTTAGCTTATATATCAGGTTTTGATGCTGCTATTGGAGTCTATCGCGAACAACGTATTGCACTTGATTTATTCACCAGTACCGCTCAGGCGTTAAACGATTATATTGAATTGCAAGATAACGGTTTTACGTACACCAACAATCGCTTACTAGCTCTTTTATGTGAAGGTAAGATAATCGCATTGGGTGGTGTTGTATTCCTACCTTCAAAATGGGAGGAATTAAATACCATCTGGCGTAATGGATTGAATGGTGACTTAGAGGAGAAACTATTACCAGATACAATTTCTTTGGATTTGCAAGCAATATTGAATCATGGACGAGAAGAGGGTATGGATTTAAATACCTGGCAATTGAAACTTAAGCCAACAGATAAAATTCTCTTGGTACTCGGTGCTAGTGAGAGCCTTACCCAATCGGATATCAAACATGCACTAGGACAAGCAGATCGCTTCTACAAAGATTCAGATCACTTCTATAACTTTACTGCCTTTGACTGTAGTCAGGTGCCCCTTGTTAAGGAGGCATTGGGTGTTTCGCTTGTCCTCAGAGAGGAGTTATAAATCGTGAGAACGAAAACTGATGCAGAGCGTCTGGTCAAGCCAAGTGAAATTGAACGCCAGATGGACTTTGCTAATGATATAAAAAGCTTATCCATACAGAACCGCAAGTATTTTATTATGACCTTCGGTTGTCAATTAAACGAAAACGATTCACAAAAGATGGCAGGTCTCTTACAGGACATGGCCTATGAACCTACTTTTGATATAGAAGATGCTGACTTCATCATCATCAACACTTGTAGCGTCAGAGAAAATGCTGACGATCGCTTCTTTGGTAATTTAGGCCGTATTAAGGTGTTAAGACAAAGCAAGCCAGACCTTTTGGTAGCCGTCTGTGGTTGCATGATGAAAATTGACGAACATGTCGATAAAATAAGACGTAGCTATCCCTTTGTTGACTTGATATTTGGTCCATCGGATATCTATCGCCTTCCTGAGCTGTTGTGGCGTCGTCTCCAAGGTAGTAAACGTGTTTACGATGTAGGTGAAGAAGATCTAATCGCTGAAGGTGTTCATGTTGTACACGAAAGAAAGCATAGGGCTTTATGTACCATTAGCTATGGTTGCAATAACTTTTGCACTTTCTGTATTGTGCCCTTCACGAGAGGTCGTGAGCGCAGTCGTAAAGCCAGTGATGTTTTAAATGAGATCAAAGGTTTGGATCAAGAAGGTTTTTCTGAAATTATGCTCCTTGGCCAGAACGTAAACTCTTATGGCCTTGATATTCCTGAAGAAGAACGCATTGATTTTGCAGATTTGTTAAGCTTAATCTGTGAAGAGACAAACATCCGCTTAGTTCGCTTTATGACTTCACATCCCAAAGATATCTCTTTTAAATTACTTGATGTAATGCAAAAATATCCACAGATCGAACGTCACATTCACTTGCCTCTACAATCAGGCTCTGACCGTATCTTAAGGAAGATGAATCGTAGGTATACAGCCAAGCGTTATCTGGAAATCGTAGAAGCCGCTAAAGCTCGTATACCTGAAATTTCAATCACCACAGACATTATCGTTGGTTTCCCAGGTGAGACCGAAGAGGACTTTCAGATGACTTTGGATATGGTAGAAAAGGTTGGCTACAACAGTGCTTTTACCTTCCAGTATTCGCCACGTATTGGGACACCTGCCGCTCTATTAGAAGAGCAAATTCCTAAAGAGATTGTAACGGAGCGTTTTGATCGCTTGATTGCAGTGCAAAACAAAAATTCACTCAAAGCAAACGAAGCACGCTTAGGCCGTGTGATGGATGTATTGATTGAAGGTTCATCTGACCACCGTGTAGATATGCTTACAGCGCGAGGATCGGATAATCATTTGATTAACTTTTCATTCCCAGTAGCTCTAAAAGAAAAATACGGCCTTGATGGCTTAAGTGATAGCGAGCTTGGGGCAAAGGTTGAAGGCCGATTTGCCAAAGTGATGTGCACAGGCGCTAGAACATTCTCTTTAGAAGGTGAATTAGAAGAGCTCTTGGATTAATAAATACATATTTTGCAGAATTAAATTTAAGATACATACATTATAAAGGACGGTTTTTAGTGGCTAAGCTACTCGATAAGATTAATCTTGATACTCTATCACCCATGATGAAGCAGTATGTAGACATCAAGCAAAAACATGAAGATTGCTTGGTGTTTTTCCGCTTGGGCGATTTCTACGAGATGTTCTATGACGATGCCGTTACTGCATCACGTGAACTAGAAATCGCTTTAACCAGTAGAGATTGTGGTCAAGTAGAACGTGCGCCTATGTGTGGTGTGCCTTACCATGCGGCTGCCAATTACATCGCTAAACTCAATCAAAAGAACTATAAAGTAGCTTTATGTGAACAAATGGAAGATCCCGCTACAGTAAAAGGGATTGTTAAGCGCCAAGTGGTTAGAATCATCACCCCTGGTACCATTACAGATATTCGTAATCTAGACAGTGCAGAGAATAACTTCATTATGTCAATTTTTCAATTGTCTAACTACTATGGCTTTTCTGTCTTAGATATAACCACAGGTGAATTTGAAGCGGGCAGTTTACTGATGGGCGCTACCGAAACAAAACTATTTGATGAACTCCTACGCTACAGGCCAGCAGAGCTGATTTGTAATGAGAAGTTTTCCGTAAGCCCTCGTTTAGAACAGTATCAAAAAGACTACCCCACCTCCATAACAATATTAGGTGATGACAATTTCAATGTAGATCCATACAAGAACTACCTAGACATTGGTGCCGAACAAGAAGGCTTATGGGATCAAGCAGCTGCTGGACTCTTGTCTTACATTGAAGAGACACAAGCCGGAGTACCCAGTCACATACATCGTTTACGCCTCTTAGAAGTAGGGGAGTATATGACCTTGGATGCCATTGCCAGGCGTAATTTAGAGCTAACTGAAACATTAAGAGACAAGCAACGAAGAGGCAGTTTGTTGTGGGTATTAAATCGCACTAAAACGGCCATGGGAGCAAGGCTTTTAAAACGCTTTGTGGAACAACCTTTATTAAATCCACACGATATTCTATACCGCCAGGATGCAGTAGCTGAATTGCACGACCGCTTTATGCTAAGACAAGAACTAAGAGAAGTCTTAAGTGGCATGCACGACATTGAGCGTTTGACCTCAAAACTATCCATGGGCCAAGGCAATGCACACGATCTCTTATCACTCTTACAATCGTTAGAAAAGTTAGATGCCATTAAAGCTGTACTTGAAGATACAAGTGCCATAGGTTTAAAAGATCAAGATAGAGACATTGATCCTATGGAAGACATTAGACAGTTATTGCGTACAGGTATTAACCCTGATGCACCTGTAGCACTTCGTGAAGGACGCCTCATTAAGCCAGGATTTAATAGCGAAGTCGATCGTTTGCGAGAACTTAGCGATAACGGGCAGCAGTGGATATTAGACCTAGAGAGTCGTGAGCGAGAAACTACTGGAATCAAAGGGCTTAAAGTTGGGTACAACAAAGTCTTTGGTTACTACATCGAAGTAACACGAGCGAACAGCAGCCTTGTACCAGAGCACTATACAAGAAAACAAACCTTAGTGAATGCTGAGCGCTACATCACAAGTGAATTAAAAGAGATGGAAGATTCCATCTTAGGAGCTGAACAGCGCTCCATACAATTAGAATACGACACCTTTGTCTCTATTCGTGATGAAGTGAAAGCTACAGCATCAAGGCTTTTAAATATCGCTAGAGCTGTAGCTACCTTAGATGTCTTTCAATCCTTAGCAGAAACAGCAGAACGTGAACATTACACGAGACCTGGCATAGATGAGTCTGATGCCATCTCAATTGAAGAAGGTAGACATCCTGTCGTTGAGCGTATGTTGGCAGCTGGTGGCTTTGTACCAAACGACACCTATCTAGACATTGATGAGCAAAAGCTCTTGATCGTGACGGGCCCCAATATGGGTGGTAAGTCTACCTATATGCGTCAAGTAGCCTTGATTGTCATATTGGCCCAGATCGGTAGCTTTGTACCTGCCAAGTCTGCCCACATAGGTGTAGTCGATAGAGTCTTTACTAGAATTGGTGCCTCAGACGACTTAGCCTCAGGTGATTCTACCTTTATGGTTGAAATGAAGGAGATGGCTAACATCCTCTTACATAAGACCAGACGAAGCCTCTTAATCCTAGATGAAATCGGGCGAGGAACTAGCACCTACGATGGCTTATCCATTGCTTGGGCTATAATCGAGAAGATTGCAGGACGTAATAGTGATGGAGCAAGGGCCTTATTTGCTACCCACTACCATGAGCTTACCGATCTTGAAAGACAAATCGAAGGCGTAGCAAACTACCATGTGGCTGTAGAAGAACGTGGTAAGGATATCATCTTCTTACATAAGATCATGAGAGGTGGCAGCGACGACAGCTATGGTATTGAAGTGGCTAAACTTGCTGGTGTACCTGAAGATGTTGTGGCAAGATCTAGGGAGATACTAAAAGTATTAGAAGATGCAAACTCGGGTAAGAAGCAATTGCGTATCAGACGCCAGGTGAAGCAATTAGAAGGGCAACAAGACCTCTTTAATTCATCCTTATCGCTACGAGAATACGATTCCATCATCGAGAGTTTACAAACACTAGATGTTCAGCAGATGACCCCTTTAGATGCATTAAACCGAATCTATGAATTAAGTAACAAAGCGAAGCAAATTAAGCAAAACGATCAATAGGAGAGAGTCATGGGCAAGATCCAACAATTAGATACCATCACGGCCAACAGTATTGCAGCAGGTGAAGTGGTTGAACGCCCTGCGTCTATCGTCAAAGAGCTTTGTGAAAACTCAATTGATGCAGGAGCAAGTCAAATCAGCGTTGAAATTGTACAAGGCGGTATCCGTTCTATATTGGTTAGCGATAACGGAAGTGGTATGGACAGGGAAGATGCACTCAATGCATTTACTGCCCATGCAACAAGTAAACTAAGACACATTACAGACTTAGAAGATATTTCATCCATGGGTTTTCGTGGTGAAGCCTTACCTTCCATAGCTGCTGTATCTCAAGTAACGTTAAAAACAAGACTGATTGGTGAAACAAGCGGTACTGAGGTTAAGATTGTTGGTGGTGAATTAGAACATCATATACCAGCCGGTACAGCAGAAGGTACATCCATTTTGGTTGAGCACCTCTTTTTTAATGTACCCGCCAGGCATAAATTCTTAAAGAAGGATGCTACAGAGGCATCTAAAATCAGCGATGTCATTAACCGTCTTGTTTTGGCCCGTCCTGACATTTCATTTGTTTTGAAAAGAGACGGCAAAGTCATCTTACATTCACCCGGTAATGCAGACTTAAGAGCTGCTGTTTATACGGTATTCGGTAGACAAGTAGAGCAAGAGTCCATAGAAATCGAGCAGCTGGATACAGCAACACCTGTTCGTATCAGTGGTTTAGTCGGTAGACCTACCATCGCGAGAAGAAGCAGAACATCACAGTTGATCTTCGTTAATGGCAGAATCATACAATCTGCCCTGATTAACAAAGCCATAGAAGAAGCATATAAAGGCTTATTGATGCGCGGTGAATTTGCCTTTGCTGTCTTAAAACTAGATATCCCCCAAAGTTTGATTGATGTTAATGTGCATCCTCAAAAGTTAGAGATACGCTTTTGGAACGAATCTCAAGTCTTTACTGCAGTCATGAGAGCTGTTAGAGATAGTCTTTTTAATACCTTAGCCGTTAAAGAAGAAAAGAGTATAGAACTAAACGAAATAGTTGAAACAGATAAGGATACCAGTACGACCAATGATCTTACGCTTAATAAGGATGTGAAAGATGAAGTCTTGCTAGAACCAGAACGCGTACAAATGGATCTCTTTACGCCTAGAGAGATCTTTAACGAAAACAAGCTAGAAGAAAGTAAAGATTTAGTCGCAGAAGATTTAAAAAAAGAACAAAGTGAAGGCACGATTGACAGCTCTAAGACTGTTTCTAGTCCTCATATTGATCCGATCTCTGTACCTTTCCATGAAGAAAAAGTAGAGACGAGCTACAGTGTAGAGAGTGTATCAAAAGATGTCTTTTTAAATCCACCCAAGCACCCAGATCTAGAAGACTTAAAAGATGCCAAAATCGTAGGTGTACTGTTCGATACCTATATCATTTTAGAGCATGGTACTAGCTATAGCTTAATAGACCAGCATGCAGCACATGAAAAG
>CAYXVJ010000128.1:0-7305 GCA_964468675.1 uncultured Oscillospiraceae bacterium | reverse complement strand
ATGTTCAGGTCGCGGTCGAAGAGCCAGCACACCAGTCCGAGAGCAAACATGTTGCGGCACTTCAGCATGGCCTTCACGTCCATGCCCGAGTCAGCCAGACAGTCCTTCACCATCTGCGTGATGGGGCAGGCAATCACACGGTCGGGGTCGATGCCCATCTCGCCCAGATAGTCTTCGGTGGCGAAGGCCGCCTTCTTCAGGTGGACCATCCGTAAATACATGACCTAGATGGGCATCACCGAGGTTAGAGCGCACTTCAATACGATGCTTGTTATTGGAGAAGTCATCTTTCTCATCGATCAAGTCTTTTTCTAATGGAGCGGTGAAGCTTGGCCAGCCGCAACCTGAATCAAATTTCTTATCTGAGCTAAAGAGAGGCTCACCTGTGGTGATGTCTACATAAAGACCAGGCTGCTTTGTTTCGTTATATGTGTTATCAAAGGGCTTTTCTGTTGCTGATTCCATGGTTACTTTATATTGCAAGAGGCTAAGTTTTGTTTGTAGTTCTTCAGGGCTTGCCTTCTTAAATTGTTTGTTCTTCTCGGTCATTTGCTTGACTCCTCAGTTCTTGGAATTGTGGTAATGTGTCAAACGATACATGGCAGTATGCGTCAGGGTGTTTTTCTAAGTATTGTTGCTGCGATGATTCAGCTTTATGGTAAGAGGTCAATGGTTCAAACTCAACCATGATGCGTTCAGGGCATGTTTTGCGTAAGCGCTCAAAAGCAGCTTCAATTTCTACTATATCTGCTTCGTCTTCATAGTAGACGCCTGTACGGTAAGCTGTGCCCCAATCGTAGCCTTGATGGTTCAAGGTAGTAGGGTCGATGATGGTAAAGAATAGGTCTATGATTTTACCTAGTCGTATGAGACGAGGGTCATAGCTTACTTTAACCACAAGAGCATATTCTAGCCCACCGTGTAGAACTTTCTCTCGTGTAGGTTTCTTGCCATAGCCATTGGCATAACCAACTTCTGTAGTGGCAACGCCGGGGATTCTAGCCATGAAGGCTTCAATGCCCCAAAAGTTTCCTCCAGCAAGGACGATGTGTCTTAGTTGCTCAGGATTATACTCTCTTCCAAGATTTGGGTTCTCAGGAAGCGTAGTCACTTCATTTTCCTCATATGGATCAATATATCTGTCATTCATGCTGTTCACCATCAAGCTAACAATAAACCAATAGACTCTTGTCTCATTATAGCAGAATCAATCAGGCTCCATTATTAAGATGTAACGCTTGTGGTAGACAGGGAAGATCAAAGGATTTATAATAGTCAAAGATAGTCAAAGTCAAAGAAGTTTGCTCAAACGGTCAAATTGACCAACGAGCATACTCGCTTTGACTTACAATAGTATAAGAAGAAAGGTGAGGATATTGGCTAAACTGCTAAGTGATTTAATTGAAGATTTGATCAATGAAATGATCGACGATAACCAGGGTTTCGTAGAAATTACCCGAGGTGAATTGGCTGAGCGAGTAAACTGTGTACCATCGCAGATTACTTATGTCTTATCGACACGCTTTACGAATGGTCAAGGGTACCTGGTTGAGAGCAGGCGTGGTGGTGGCGGTTGGATTCGCATCCGCAAAATTGCGCATCAAGATAGTCCCCAGCGTTATGTGATGCATGTCCTCAACACCATCGGTGAGAGCTTATCTCAACATCAAGCAGAAGTATATCTAAGAAACTTCATCGATTATAAGGTTATTTCCGATGACGTTGCAGGTGTGATGCGAGCGGGTTTATCGGATCAGGCACTGGCTAGAGTAGATGGACCATTACGTGACCTCTTACGCATGGATATGCTCAAGAATATGCTATTACGAACTGTATTAAACGAAAGTAAAGACGAGAAGACATATGGTAAAGGAGGTGGCAGGGCTTGAAATGCGATCGATGCAATGAGAAGCCGGCCGTGATCAGGATCACGCAAACGGTAAATGGAAAGACCGAGGATTTGCATATCTGTCGGGATTGCAGCAATAAGCTCCAAGCTGAATATGCCAAGCACTCCTGGGCTAAACTATTCCAGGACAATTTGTTTGGCGGTTGGCTAGGCGGTACTGGTGGCATCCCTTCCTTTGGGGCAGAAGATGACAGTGTAGAACAAATGCGCTGCACAGAGTGCGGCACCACCTATGACGATTTTAGACGTACAGGCCTCTTTGGCTGTGCTTCTTGCTACCGTTCTTTTAATGAGAACTTAGACAAGATGTTCCTAAGGGTACAAGGTGGTACTCGTCATACGGGTAGACCTGCAATAGGTGCAGAGCAAGAGGCATTGATTTTAAATAGGATTAATGACTTGCGTGAACAACAAAAGCAGGCAGTAGATAACGAAGACTATGAGCTTGCAGCCAGCATTAGAGATGAATTACAAGAGCTGATGAGTGTGAAGGAGGAAGAGCGATGACTTGGTATATCGATAGTGGTCCAGATTCCGATTTCATTGTTTCTAGCAGAGCTAGATTGGCAAGAAACTTAACCGGACACCCCTTCCCGAACCGCATGAATACTGAAGAAGCAAGAAAGCTTGCCTTGGAAGTAGCGGAGAGCTTTTTTAGAGCCAACAGCGGCATGAGGGATCAGTATCTGGATGTGGATTTAGCAAGCCTTGCACCAGAAGAGCGTATGTCACTTGTCGAGCGCCGCTTAATTAGTGATGACTTGTTAAAGCACAGTGCAGGCAGAGCCATAATTAGTAGGGATGAGTCTGCGTCCATTATGGTCAACGAAGAAGACCATATACGTATTCAAGCGATGGCTCCAGGATTCAATGTCCGATCTGCATACGAAGAAGCATTGAACATCACGAAGGTTTTCGAAGAGCAGCTGCCAATTGCCTATGACCATCAATATGGTTTCTTGACTGCTTGTCCGACGAATACAGGGACAGGCCTAAGAGCGTCCGTGATGATGCACTTGCCGGCGATCAGTGAACGAGGTCAGATTCGTGGCTTGATTGAGAACTTACAAAAGCTAGGTTTTACCGTTCGTGGTAACTATGGCGAGAAGAGTGCAGCAGCAGGTTACCTATATCAGATCTCAAACCAGATTACATTGGGCTTGAGTGAAGAAGACTTAATTTCTGATTTGGAGAAGACGGTTCGCCAAACAATCGAGTTAGAGCGTGAGATGCGTAAGACTATATTTAGGCAGCAACCACTCCAAACTGAAGATAAGGTATATCGTGCGCTAGGTACTTTAGGATCTGCACGTATTTTGACCAGTGAGGAAGCCTTAAAACTGATTTCAGATATTCGTTTAGGTGTCGAACTTGGCATCGTAACAGATATAAGTCCAGAGCTATTGAACAGGCTTCAGATCAGCATTGGTCCTGGTACCATTCAAAAAGCAGCAGGTCACAGTTTAAGTATTGATGAGCGGGATCGCTACCGTGCAAACTTTGTACGTAGCTTTTTAAGTAAGAGACACAGTTTAGAAGATAAACAGAGTAGAGCAAAAGAAGATACTAAAAGAGAAGATAAAGGAGTAGAACACGCATGATTATGAGATTTTCACAGCGTACCGCACAGGCCATGATCAGGGCCTATATGGTCGCAAAGTCTTATACCTTAGACTATATTGGTACAGAGCATCTGCTCGCCGGTGTGGTCGCTGAAGGAGAAGGTCCTTCATTTGAAGCATTAAGCCAACAAGGATTAACAGAAGAGAACTATAAGGATGCCTTGGATAAGGTACATGACCATGGACCAGTTGAGGTAGAAGGTTTATCTGACTTAGATGTCCAGCAGATTATGCGCCTAGTCACCCCACGTACAAAACGTGTATTTGAGCTTGCCGCTCACATGTCACGTCGTATGGGTCAACAAGTCATTGAGCCAGAGCACATTGTGCTTGGTATCGTACAAGAAGGCGACAGTGTTGCCATCCGTCTATTAATGAGCCTAGGTATCGATCCACGTAGGATCTTTGCAGACCTTGCCAATATGCATGAACAAAGCCGTGGCGCTAGTTCGGATAACGATGCTGAAATTGAGCAGATCAATCGCAATCTCAACAGTTATAGAAGTGGGGATAAAGGCCAAAAGAAGGGCAAGAAGAGCAATACACCTAAACTTGACCAATACGGCACAGATATGACTGAGGTCGCAAGTGAACACGGCTATGACCCCATTATCGGACGTGATAAGGAGATCATGAGGGCGGTTCAGATTCTGGCTAGACGGACTAAGAATAACCCAGTATTAATTGGTGAGGCAGGTGTCGGTAAGACAGCCATTGCTCAAGGTTTAGCTCAGTTGATGGTTGCAGAAGACGCACCTGACTTCTTACAGAACAAACGCTTAGTCTCACTAGATATCAGTGGCATGTTAGCCGGGGCAAAATACCGTGGTGAGTTCGAAGAGCGTTTCAAGACAGCCTTACAAGAAGCTGTTGAAGCTGAAAACGTCATCTTGTTTGTTGACGAGCTCCACACCATTATCGGTGCTGGTGCAGCAGAGGGTGCGATGGATGCCGCAAACATCCTAAAACCAATGCTTACCCAAGGTCAATTACAAATCTTAGGTGCAACCACCATTGATGAATATAGAAAGCACATTGAGAAGGATTCAGCTCTCGAGCGTAGATTCCAGTCGGTGAATGTACCGGAGCCAAGTGAAGATGAGGCCGTTCAAATTCTCATGGGTGTCCGTGACAAATATGAAGCCCACCATAAGGTCAAAATTACAGATGAAGCCATTGAAGCAGCCGTCAATCTATCGGTTCGCTTTATAACAGATCGCTTCTTACCAGATAAGGCTTTGGACTTGATCGATGAAGGTGCATCTATGCTTAGAATTCAAGCAGCGAGTGAATCGCCTGAGGTTCGTGAGCTACAAGCTGAGCTAGATAAGATCGAAACAGAAAAGCAAGCTGCTGTTAAAGAAGAGGATTTTGAGAAGGCAGCAACATTACGTAAGAAAGAACAAGAGGTTGCAGAAGAATTACGCTTGAAAGCAGCTGATTGGAAGAAACAGTTAGACACAAAGCAAAACGTGCTGACAGAAGATACCGTTGCTGATATTGTTGCCCAGTGGACAGGTGTTCCTGTACAGAAGGTGACTGAAGACGATACAGAGCGCTTAAAGAACCTCGAGAATGAATTACACAGACGTGTCATTGGACAAAATGAAGCGGTTGAGGCGGTTTCGAAAGCAATTCGCCGTGGACGTTTAGGATTGAAAAATCCGAACCGTCCAACAGGATCCTTCGTCTTCTTAGGTACAACCGGTGTCGGTAAAACAGAGCTTGCGAAAGCCTTGGCTGAAGTCATGTTCGGTGATGAGAATGCCATGATTAGACTTGATATGTCAGAGTACATGGAGAAGTTTGACGTCAGTAAGCTTATCGGTTCCCCTCCAGGTTATGTTGGCTACGATGAAGGTGGTCAATTAACAGAAAAGGTACGCCGCCGTCCATACTCGGTTGTCCTCTTCGATGAGATCGAGAAGGCTCACCCAGATGTCTTGAACGCTCTCCTCCAGATTATGGAAGATGGTCGTTTGACAGATGGTCAAGGCCGTACCGTCAACTTCAAGAACACGATCATTATCATGACATCGAATATCGGTGCCAGAATGCTCACTGGTAGTGAAGGTAGAAGAATTGGCTTTACCGTTGCAGAGGACAGTGGTGAGAATCCAGAGCTCTACGGTGGTAAGGACTACAAGGAAGCACGTCAATTGGTCATGGACGAGTTGAAGAAGGCATTCAACCCAGAGTTCATCAACCGTGTCGATGAGATCATCTTCTTCCACATGTTAGACCGTGAGGAGATGAGCCAAATTGTCAAGATTATGCTCAAGCAATTGGCTAGCCGTTTGAAGGAAGTCGATCTTGGCTTGAAGGCTACAGACGAAGCTGAGCGTCTCTTGATGCAACGTGGTTACGATCCAATTTATGGTGCAAGACCACTGCGTCGTGAAATTCAAACAAGTGTTGAAGATCAGATATCAACTGCGATGTTAGACGGTATCTTAGAGCCAGGTTCAACAGCATTGGTTGAAGTCGTAGACGGTGAGATCGTGATTCTTAATGCAGACGACAACGTTGAAGTGAAAGCTGAAGTCGTCGCTCCAAAGGAAGGGACAGATGCCTTGGTTCCTGGTAGCGATGAAAAAGAAGTAGAGATTGATCCTGCAGCGGGCAGCACAAAACCTGCTAGTGAAACAGAAGAAGTCGATACTGAAGACTAAGTGATGTCGTACAGAAGTACGATTGATATAAAAATGTAGTACACTGATGAGGGTTTAGCACGTGCCAAGCCCTCTCATTGTTCGTTTAGATTGATTATATGGAGTAAATAGATGTCAAAGTTCCACCATACATTACATAGCTGCCACTTTTGTGGATCCGAAGAAAACACGGTTATCTGGGACCTGATTGATCTGACTGAAGATCCGGACTTAAAGGAGCGCCTATTAAAAAAGCAAATTCAAGTCTTCTTATGTCAGAACTGTGGTGAAGAGCAGATTCTTGCAGAACCATTGTTATACGTAGATGACGAAAAGAATCTTGTGTTTTACTATTGTCCGCAATTCGCAGACCTCTTAAAGGTAGAGGATGCATCTAATGAGGTATCCTCTAGTAACCTGCCAAGTGCATTGACTGAAGTTTTAGATAAGGTCTTCCCACCAGGTTTGAACGATAAGGTGATGCGCATCATTCCTCAGTACAATGAGTTGATCGAAAAGATCCATGTCTTTGACCATGATTTCGATGACCGTTTAATGGAAGTCGTCAAGATTGCCTTACGTGCACGCTACTTAGATGAAGAAGGTATTCGTATTGGTGAGATCTTCTTCTTGTCGGCTAGTGTCGATACCATCTTGTTCCAAGTCTATGTTGAAGGCGAGGATCAGGAGATCGATGGGGAAGTCGTGTCTGGTGGTGTTTGGAACACGTTAGAGGTGTACCGAGACATTTACGAGAATGCAGTCGATGCCTTAGAAGGTCAATTAATCGACGAAGGACGTTGGCAGCTAATCGACGAGGACTTTGCGATGCGCTTGATTTCCGGATAAGTAAAAATTTGCTTTGTAAACCGCAAATATAGTCAGATTTTGAATGTGACAAGTTTGCGGTTTTTTTATGCTTGAAAATCATTGTAAGTATTGATAAAAGGGTGTTCTTGAAGATTCGCTATTGATTTTGCTAAGTTTCTTTACTTGGTATAGGACAAGAATTGGTAAATGGATAGCCACGTTCTGTTGTTGAATCGAAGGCTGTTCTTTTGTAAGCTTGCAGTAACAGGTAAAGGAGATCTTACGGATGTTGCGAGAAGAGTTAGATGGACGA
>CAYXVJ010000127.1:3838-7312 GCA_964468675.1 uncultured Oscillospiraceae bacterium | reverse complement strand
TTATTTGACTATTTGATCATGGAGGCAAGCCGGCATTGCCGAGATGGATTTGACATTGCAGGCGTAGCCTTAGCATTCCCGGGACCTGCTGACTATGAAGCAGGTATCCCCTTGATGCAAGGCTTAGCCAAATATGAATCCCTCTATGGAATTGCCTTATTCGACAATTTAGAAGAAGAACTGAGGATTGCAGCAAGGCGGATTCAAAGCTTAAACCCTGGTGCTGTAAACATTGTAGACGACTTACAGATCACCATGCAAAACGATGCGAGGATGTATATCTACGGTGCATGGATCAAGAAGAATCAATCCATGAATTCTCGCATTGCTGGCTTAACTTTGGGTACAGGGCTTGGCTCTGCATTCATCGTGAATGGTGAGCTAATGACTGACAAAGCTAAAAGAAACCATGAAGAAGGACTACCTAGTGATGCTTACATCTACCATCTTCCCTTAGATGGCAAGACCGCTGATGACTCGCTCTCGACAAGAGGGCTTGTAGAGCTCGCAAAGGCACATGGTATCCACATTCAAGATGGGTTGGAGCTGTCTAGATTAGTCGATGCGGGTCATAAGGATGCACTAGCTGTGTTCAAGGCTTTTGGTAAGCGTTTATCAACTTTCATTGATAGTGAAGATGGCCTTTTACCCTTTGGCGCAGACCTCGTGTATTTAGGTGGCAACTTAATGAAAGCCTTTGACTATATGGAAATTAAAACGAAAACGGCCATAGAAGTCGTTATGGACTCAAGGCATCCGCTTCGAGGAGCTGGAGCCTACTGGCTAGAAAAGATGCAAGAATCAATAAAGGAGAGCTAAACCGAATGAACCCCTACAAAGACATCTATGTTATACCGCACAGTCATTTTGATTATGGTTACACCCATCCACAGCGTATGCTGCTGGAGTTGCAAAAAGACTACTTAACAGATGCCATTGATCTATGCCTTAAGACAGCCAATAACCCTTCAGGTACACAGTTCAAGTGGACGATTGAAGCGAGCTGGATTCTAACAGAGTGGTTAAAAGATGCGACTACGGATCAGATCAATAAACTAAAGCAATGTATAGCCGAAGGTCGTATTGCGATAGCCGCTATGGCTTACCATACAACGCCGCTGGCAAATTTTGGTGAGCAAGTAGATTTATTTGCAAACGTTAAGAGAATCGAAGACTTATTTAACTATAAAATACAAACTGCAATTAACCATGACATTAATGGCCAGCCGTGGTCGATGCCACAACTGTTGAAACAGCTGGGTGTCGACTTTTATTTGACAGGTATCAACATCCATTACGGCGCGATCCCGTTTGAAAGACCTGCGCCGTTTCGTTGGGAAACAAGCGACAAAGAGCACTTAACTTGTTTTCTAGGTGAACATTATTCACTCTTCAGCCAATTCGTAAACAGTCAGCAAATACCACACTTATTTGAACGTGGTGCAAGTGATAAAGAGATCCATGACGCCATGCGAGTTGACCTTGATATTTATGAAGAGGATTTAGGTAAGCGCACATGGGATAAACCCTTTTATGTACTAACCGCAACCAATCCTCCGCTATATGACAATAACGGGCCGGACAAATTCTTGACGCAAGCTGCCGAAGCTTATAACCGTGCTAGTAGCGATCAAAAGATCCACATCATCACGGTCGATGAATTAAGGGCGTTAATCTTAGAAGAATTCTCCTTAGATCAGCTTCAGATACGTCGTGGCGATTGGACAGACTTTTGGAACTTTGGTTCAGGTAGTACACCTAGTGAGATGCGCATGCATAAGAAGAATCAAGGCATGTTACAGGCAACAGATTTCTTGAATACAATTGCGAATCCTAAAGAGAAGACCGTTAGAAACTTAAAGGAAGCAAGAGCTATGAATCTCTTGTTTGGTGAGCATACCTGGGGTGCTTCTGAAGCCATTACAGACCCATCTATCGATATGACGAAGTCACAACGTGTCCATAAGGATCACTTGGTTTGGGATGCATCAGCACTGGTAACTTACGCATTAGGTACTGCAATAGAGACTGCGAATGGCGATCCAGGTGATTTTGCCTTGTCTAGCGAAGATGCAGTAGTTTCGGTCTATAACCCGACACCTCATCGCTATAAGGGCGAGGTGGATCTACCGTTATTAGCTGCTAGTCTCGAAGACAGTACTTTAGAAGCACTTCGTATCAAAGATTTATTAGCATATGAGACAAAAGAGATGAAGCCATCCATTTTTGTGGATATCGAAGCATTCTCAAGAAAGACGATCCCTTTTAAAGATCTCCTCATTAAGACAAGAGATGTCAGCAAGCGTACAGACTTTACGATGGATATGGATCAAGGGCTGATTTCAACACCGCACTATAGGCTGGAATTTGATAAGAAGAGTGGAAAAGTCTTGCGACTCGTTCACTTAAGCGATGAACGCGAGATTGACGGTGGAACGTTTGGTTTTGCTTCCATCGTACGCGAGCAAATGGCAGATACTGAGACGAATCACAGATCTACCTTCTTCCCACGTGACGTTATGCTAGGTAACCTTGGCGTATCGGTATGGAACCACGATTGGCAAGCAGATCGACAAAGCTTCGACGCGGTAGATCAAGTAGAGCTTCTCGTCGAAGACGAACGCGCCATATTTAGGAGACGATGGACCGATAGCATTGGCCTCAAGTGGGCACAAGTAGACCTAATCTTCCATCAAAACCTTGACTTGATTGAAGTCGATCTAAGAATGGATGTAAGTAGCCCTGATACACCAGTGAGCTATTACCTAAACGTCCCCACTGATATAGCAGCGGGCTGGACCGGCAGATTTGATACTGCAGGTGTACCTGTACGCTTAGATGAAGATCAGATCGGCACAGTCAGTAAAGACTTTGTCACCATAGACAGCTATTACGCGGTTGACTCAAAGGATAAAGGTCTCTTGATCGCATCTCCTGATGCAAGGCTCGTAATGCCACAAGGCTTTGGTTTCGGCAGGGTATCTAAAACATTAGAGCGACATGAAAAACCAGAGGTTTTAGTCTGGCTTGCCAATAACTATTGGGATACCAATTTTGCAGCAAACTTTAATGGACTATTAACGTATAAATTATCCGTCCAACCGTACAAAAATTTCGATGCACAAGAGGCTACAGCACTAGGCAGTCAAACATCAAGACCCGTATTTGCATCGCTTGCAAATGCAAAGTTCCTAGATGGAGACAAAACGTGGTACCGCTTCACATCCGATCAAGTGGCCTTGCAGTTTATCCGTCCAACTGATGGTGGTATCTTCCTTGCCCTTCGTAATTTAAATATTGATGGCAATGAAGAGGCAAGATTTGAAGTAGTTGATCGAGCACTAGGAAAAGTAACTGTGGTGAACCTCTTAGGTGAAGTGCAAAAAGATATCGATACGAAAGATGATCGACAAGTCGAGCTGGAGTTAAAGCCAGGCGAGCTTTTATTCTTGCAGCTCGAACTAAAGAAGAGTT
>CAYXVJ010000127.1:1443-3828 GCA_964468675.1 uncultured Oscillospiraceae bacterium | reverse complement strand
GGGAGGACTAGATGCAAGCAGAACAAGCCATAAATAGACGAGGTGGGAACAGGCGATCTAGCTTTAGACAAGGGCAAACACGGAAAAAAGGTTTAACCTATTTTGCCTTGATATTGTTTAGCCTATATTTCTTAATCCCCTTTGTCTGGATGCTCTCAGTCTCACTTCAAACTGAAGCTGAGATGATGACGTCTAGTGGAGGCTTAAGCCGCCTAATCCCTGAGTCATGGCGTTTTGAAAACTATAGGGATGTGTTCATTCAAGTGCCCTTTGCTAGGTACTTTATCAACAGTGGTATCGTAACGATTAGTACTGTAGTAGGTACCCTCTTATCTGCTGCATTAGTCGCTTATTCCTTTGCGAAGTTACAGTGGCCAGGCAGGAAGCTTGCCTACTCTTTAATGTTAGCAACGATGATGCTGCCGGCAACTGTGTTAATGATTCCAACATATAAGATGTATAGTGCCATGGGTTTTGTAGATACCTTTGTACCACTGATTCTGCCAGCTTGGTTAGGTGGTGGTGCAGGTAACATCATCTTGATTGAGCAATTCTTTAGAACAGTACCATCAGAGATTAACGATGCAGCCAAGATCGATGGAGCAAATTACTTTATGATCTGGGCAAGAATCATGTTGCCGATGTGTCTGCCGGTATTGGCAACAGTAGGCGTGTTTGCGTTCTTGTTCTCATGGAACGATTACTTAGGCCCACTCATTTACTTACACAGTGCAGAGAAAACTACCGTCGCGCTGGGGCTTCGTGCCTTCCAATCGCAGCAGTCGACGAATTGGCCACTACTAATGGCCGGTTCCGTCATATCCATGATCCCCAACATATTGGTATTTATTTTTGGTCAACGATTCTTCGTTGGCGGCATCCGCTCGGGTGCAGTGAAGGGATAAACCACTACGAAACGATTCGAGAAAGGAAATGTTTTCATGAAACGATTCAATATTAAAAGAACAACGATGAAATTCCTAGCCGTCATTTTGGCATCGACACTCTTCTTGGGTGCTTGTTCGAATGGTGGAGGAGACACAGACGAAACAAATGATTCAGATAACGGTGGAGAGACGACTGAATTTGAAGTGGGCGAGGTAACAACACCTCAAACCATTCGCTTTTGGTCCATCTATCCAGAGGGAGATCCAAACTATGCTTGGACAAAAGATGTCTTAGACCGCTTTATGGCCGAACACGAAAATATCACTGTTGAGTATACAGGTATCTCATTTTGGGATTACTTCACCAAGATCACAACGTCCATGACAGATCGAAGTGGACCGGATGTCTTCATTCAAACCATTAAAGATACAGGTGATCGCGCCCGTGGTGGTGTGTCCTTCAATCTCTCACCTTACTTAGACGATGAGACAAACGAAGATGCATTCTACCCGCAGGATATGAATCCCATGATTCACGAAGGTGATGTATATGGTCTGCCTTATGCACTAGATAACCGTGTGCTCTACTTCAATCGTGACCTTGTCGATGCATTAGCAGACACAACAGATGCTGATTGGAATGCCACACAAGCTGCGACCAAAGATGGCAGCACCATTGATGGTAAACCTCAAGATCTACTAGATGAAGATGGGCACGTCCGTGCACCATTTACCTGGGATGAACTTCATGCTTATCAAGAACTTTTAACCGTACAAGAAGAAGGGCGGATCTCACAATTAGGCTTTGACGTCACTGTCGGGAATATGATGTTCGTGAATACCGTTTGGAATAAAGGCGGTGACTTCTTTGACGATGAAGGCAATCCAACAATAGTGGGGAATGAACAAGTCCGTGATGGCTTTGAGACATGGTATGAGTTAACACACACCTTCCCGCCAGCACGTGTCAACGCCTTCTTGGGTTCAGCAGGTGAAAACTCAACGAACCTGTTCTGGAATCAAACGGTAGCGATGATGATATCGACGAATGAAATTCCTTGGCAAAACGATGCACTACCTGAAGAGGACCGTATCAGCTTAGGTGCTGGTGCCGTACCTTACGATGGTGTAGAAGAAAACCGTTACAACTTCACAGGTGGATTCTCACTTGAGATGGCAGCACGCTTGCAAAATGAAGACCGTGATAAGCAAGTAGCTTCATGGCTACTCGTAAAGTATCTCACTTCTAAGGATATTCAAAAGGAAGTGCTCCTCGAGTCTGCAAACATGCCAGGCAATATTGAAGCAATTGCAGAATTAACAGAAGAGATCGACGATCCTGCAAAACTAGTTGTCCTCGAGCAGATGGAATACAGAAGACCTTACGATTCTATCTTTAATGCACCAAACTGGTTCGGTGAAGTGCAAACAGCAGTAACAGATATGGTCTCAGATCGAGTATCGATTGAAGAGGCTATGAAGACTGCTGAAGATGCGA
>CAYXVJ010000127.1:0-1427 GCA_964468675.1 uncultured Oscillospiraceae bacterium | reverse complement strand
CACTAATAGGACGACAAAACTGACTGTCGCGTTTAGCAGTGGGAGAGGAAGAGACGATGGAAGAAACAAAAAAACGAACGTTAAAACGAGAGACTAAATATAACCGGACGGAAGCAACAGCGGGTATTGTGTTTGCCATGCCATGGATCATTGGATTCTTGCTCCTAACCGCATTCCCCTTTTTCTATTCGGTTTATCTAGCGCTGACGAATGCATCGACATCGTCGATATTGGTGGAGTTTAGAGGCATCGCAAACTTTAGGGCAATCTTAACGGATCCAAACTTTTGGAGGAGTACGCTTTATACCTTGCAGTATGTCGTGTTGAGTGTGCCAATGGCTTTATTTTTCGCTTTGGTCTTAGCCTTGCTACTCAATGTACAGCTAAAGGGCAGTAAGGTGTTTAGAACACTGTACTACATACCAACACTGGTCAACATTGTCTCAGTCGTATTCTTGTGGCAGCAACTCTTAGGACCAGATGGACTTTTCAATTGGCTACTGGGCATCATCGGGATAGATGGACCAGACTGGTTTAGAGACTATCGCTTTGCGACGTTTGGCTTGTCCATTATGGGTACTTGGAGTGTCGGTGGTACGGTTGTCATTTTCCTCTCATCTTTGATTGATGTACCAAAGGAACTGTATGAGGCAGTAGAGGTTGATGGAGGAAGAGCTTGGGCTAAATTTAAGAGTGTGACCCTACCGGGTATATCGCCCATTATCTTCTACACCTTGCTCACCCAAACCATCGCTGCATTCCAAGCCTTTGTCCAACCCATGCTCATGACCGATGGAGCATACAATACGAATTATTTAGCATATGAAGTCTTTACCACCGGATTTACTGTTGGGCGTCAAGGTTACGCCGCTGCTCAATCGTGGATCATGATGGTGATTATCGGGTTAGCCGTTGTGCTGATCCAAGCAGCGAGGAGGCGATGGGCGTTCTACGGTGAATAGGGATGTTAACAACTGAGATAAGGAAAAACGAAGGAAACAATTCATGAAGGAGATAGACATGAAAAAGAAAAGTGTACTACGGCGCATAGGCGCTATGGGTCTGGCACTCGTGATGGTCTTTTTGGCCGCATGTACAGCCATTCAGATTCAATCGGAATTGACCTTGAACGAAGACGGTTCAGGTAGCCGCACAATCCGTGGATTGGTCGCGAAAAATGACCATCAAGACGGTTATGGCAGCGCATACTACTACTTGCGTATCCATGGCGATGACTTAGCAGACCATATTACTGATCTATATAACACAAACGTTGAAGGTTCTAGTGATTGGCTTGCCGTCAGTGTAGATGACAGTGGTGACGAGTGGGAAGAGATCGAATTGAACTTTGATTTCGATTCATTTGAAGATTACACAACGAAGTTAGAAGCATTAGCTTACCGAGAAGACCAGGCAGCTAACTTTGT
>CAYXVJ010000126.1:0-7453 GCA_964468675.1 uncultured Oscillospiraceae bacterium | reverse complement strand
TTATTAGTGAGGATGAAGCAAGACATTACTTGGAAAATAATAATAACTATTTTAAGCTACGAGCATATCGAAAAAATTTTGATAAGCATCCTGACGGTATTAATAAAGGGAAATATATTGATTTGGATTTTGCTGCTCTTAAAGATTTAGCGATCATTGACATGCGTATGAGATATCTTTTTCTACATCTAATTTTGGATATTGAGCATATGGCAAAAGTTAAACTTTTACAAGCTGTCGAAGATAGTGGAATTGATCCATATGAAATCGTACAAGAATATTTAAGACAGCCGAACTCTGAAAGGGTATTAGTTGAGATAGACAGAAATATTGGCAATCCATATTGCGGCGGCATTATAAAGAAATACAAAGATGATTTTCCGATATGGGCATTTCTCGAGGTGATTTCATTCGGCACATTCAGATATTTTTATCAATATTGTGTTGAAAAAATGGAATCAGATTATATCCCCAGATATCAGCCGTATTTATTAGCTGATATTAGGATGTTAAGAAATGCAGCTGCTCACAATAACTGTTTGATACATGATATGAGTGCGCGCGATTCTAGCAGACGGGTAAATAGAAATATTGAGAAAGTATTAAATACTAAAAAAGGTTTTACTCGCAGCATGAAAAAGATTCATTTTTCAAACGAAAGGACAAGGCAGATCATTACACTGTTATATGCACATGCTGAATTTACAAGCGGCTCAGGGTTGAGAAATCGAGGGATATCTGAATTGACGATTTTGGCCAAAAGAATGCATCAGCATCCTGAATTTTATCATAAAAATGAAAATGTGATGGCAAGTTTTAACTTTATAACAAAATCACTTGAAATATTTTCGGATTATGTATAAACTAATATTACATGAAAAAAATATTCGATATTTTTGTAGGGCGCGGTTGCACTTCGGTGGGATTGCGCTTAGTTTTTACCCTTTTTTAAATTTAATGTTGATATTAATCTTGTGGTATAGTCGCTTTATCTTTTCTTTGTGTTAGAAAGTGAACATCCGCTCTGCTATTGGATAGGTTAAAACAAGTTCTTTCTCGTTATGGTAGACGGTAATGATCTCGGCATACTCGTTCTTGTCTTGGATGTGTAAGACGTCGTTTAAGCCAATGCCTAACTCATTTAGATAGAGTAAGAGTTCCTTTTGATCAAGAACACGGTTTACAATAAATTTGTCACCAGTATTAGCGTCGCTCAAACGCTTTAATGCGATTGGAGCCATCAATCCTTTATCATCTGGAATTGGATTGCCATGCGTACAATACTCTGGCTTACCGAGGTAGTTGTAGAGGTTTTCAATTACTTTCTTACTGCTTGCATGCTCTAATTCTTCTGCATCTGTATGGAGCTCAGCCCAGGTGTAGCCTAGCTTTTGCATCAAAAAGACTTCCCAAATACGATGGGCACGGACCATGCGAATCGCTTTTGTTTCACCTTTTTCAGTCAGGGATATACCAATGTATGGTTCAAAGAGTACGTAGTCCTTCGCTACCAATTTCTTGATCTTCTCATTAATACTCTGATCGGAATACCCTAAGAAACGTGCCAATTCAGCCGTCTTGATCTGTGTCTTTCCTTGCTCAATAGACAGTTCATACATTCCCTTTAGGTAATCTTCTTCCGATCGATACATACGCTCACCTCTTCTTTTCCTAGTGTATCAAGGATTTTTGGTATATTCAACGAAAAGCAAATCCATATGTTTTACGCCGCTATTGCTAAGCTTAAAGCTTTTGTTCTCTTGCTTGATGTAACCTTTCTTTATTGACCTATTGAGCTGTCTTTTCAGTTTTTGTTCGCTCCAATCTAAGTCTTGGCTTAGGTGTTCTAAACTTGTATTTACGCTTGCATTTGCTTTCAAGTGAGTAAAGAGTGCAATGGTCAAGATATCTCGTTCTTGTATCTTTCTTCGTCTAAGGCTTGTCAGTAATCCTTTATTTGGTTCTGTAATCCAAATAAGCAGGAAAGTGATGAATGTTATTGTCGCAATGGTTGATGCGATGTTTACCTGACCCGAAAATAGATACATTGCAGTAAAGTATCCAGTTGCTGCATTGAAACTTGCTATGAGTCCTGAAGCTAAGAGCGCTGTACTTAAACGCTTTGTAATTAACAATGCACTTGCTGCAGGGCCAATCATCATGGCGACGACTAATATGCTACCTACAGCATTAAATGAACTAACAGCAGTCAGCGAGGTCATGCTCATCATCAGGTAGTGGATAAATAGAGGTGCTAGTCCTAGTGTCTTTGCTAGATCATAGTCGAAGATGGTTATTTTAAAGTTCCTGTATAATGCCACAATTATGGTAATCAATAACAATAATATGACCGTGCTAATAAAAAGTGTCTTCGAGCCTACATTTCTACCAAATAGTTCTAGTTGCTCGAAAGCTGCAAACTCCAAGTTTCCATTAATGGCATGAGAGTCTAGGTGTGTACTACTAAATCTTGTAGTAATCAAAATCACCGCGATACTAAATAGGAAGGGGAATATGGTTCCAGTGGCAGCATCCGCAGAAGTGCGTTTGGTGCTGACTAATAGTTCAATTAAGACAACCGTTAAGACACCCATAATGGTTGCGCCAACCATCAACCATGGTGAGGACAAATCCTTCGTGACCATATAGCTTAAGACAATGCCAAGAAGGACAGTGTGTGAGATGGCATCCACCATCATGGACATTCGCCTTAAGATTAAAAATACACCCATTAGGCCACAGGAGATACCAACTACAATGGCAATCAGTAAAGTTTGAATTGCTATTAGATCCATGAATCCTCACCTCCTAAGATTGCTTTTACCTTTTTATGTCCTGCATCTGTCAGTCGGTAGCGATCCTCATCTTTTAGGATTAACTGTTCTTCATATAGATGTTCTGGGATTGCTTCATCTATGGAATCATTTGTATATAGATGAAGTAAGATGCGGTATCGTTTAATATCGTCTCTGTGCTTTTGCTGCATAAGCTTTGCTGCAATCAAGCCACGTTTAGGTGCCAAGAAGATTGCTAGTATAGCAACTAAAGTACCTATCACAACGATGGTAGGACCCGTAGGTAAGCCACCTTCATAGCGAACACTGATGAGTGTACCGATAACGGCAGCACTGGCTCCGAAAATTGCAGCTAAGATGACGTTCACGTTCAATTTATCACTGAACTGCCTTGCAGCAATGCCAGGCACGATTAAAAGTGCACTCATTAATATGACGCCTACAGATCGTATACCGGATACAATAACCAAGATTGTCATGAAGGACATTAAGAACTCCATGAAGCGGTTTGAAAATCCTAAGGATTCATAAAATTCAGCATTAAAGGTTTGTAGTTTTAAATGCCGCCAGAACACCATGATGCAAAGGAAGACGATGGTACACACGATGACTAAAGTCCTGACATCTGCTTCAACCATGGTGGCTGCGCTACCGAAGATGAAGTCATCTAGTTTGGCTTTGGAGAATTCAGGATTGCGTGAGATTAAACTGATAAGGAAGCGTCCTAGACCAAAAAAAGACGAGAGAATCAAAGCCAATATAGCATCGTTCTCTAAAATGGAGTACTTCTTGATTATACGCATCAAAAACATGGCAACTGCAGCAGATAGTGCCGCCCCGATAATGAGGAGGCTGATGTCTTTTGTATGTGTAAAGATAAACATCAAGACAACGCCTGGGAGCGTTGCATGAGATAGTGCATCACCAATAAGTGCTTGCTTCCTTAATAGAGTGAAGACCCCTAAAGCACCGCTGACGAGTCCTAATATGAGGGTGCCGAAGAGTACAATTTGGACAACACCATTTGAGAGTAAATCAAGCATCTAGATACGTCCTTCTTATGTTTTCTTCCGTAAACACATGCTCTACGGCTCCATAGCCAATGACATGGTGGTTTAAAAGCACCACAGCATCAAAGTAATCCGTAACAGTGTCAATGTCATGGTGGACGACAATAACGGTTTTATGCTTTGCTTTTAACTCGCGAAAGATCTCAATAATTTTCCTTTCTGTTAGCACGTCAACTCCTGCAAACGGCTCATCCATAAAGTAAATATCGGCGTCTTGTGCGAGTGCTCTTGCAATAAAGACTCGTTGTTGTTGGCCACCAGAGAGTTCTGAGATTTGTCTGTCTTTCAGATGACTAATACCAACCAAGTCACAACAATTGTTAGCGATAGCTTTATCTTGATCCGATAGTTTCTTAAACCACCCCGCATGACCATAACGTCCCATCAAGACGACATCGAATACAGTTGTAGGGAAGTTCCAGTCAACGGAAGTTCGTTGTGGTACATAAGCAACTTTCTTTTGCACATCGCTATATGCTTTGCCTTTAAATCGAATTTGCCCCGTTACTGGTTTAATGAGGTCTAATACACTTTTGATTAACGTAGATTTGCCAGCACCATTAGGCCCCACGATCGCCCAGATCAAGCCTTCTGTTATATCAAGGTCGATATCCCAGAGAACAGGCTTAGCATCGTACGACACGGTTAAATCATTGATTTCAATTACATTATTCAATTTATTATTCATCTTTTAGACCTTCTACAATACTATTGACGTTATGCTTCATCGCAGGGATGTATCTTGCATGTTTACCGATACCGAGTGCATCAGAATAAAGTTCTTCGCCAATCAAGACCGTATGACCTCGACGTTCAACTTCTCTTATAACGGCATTGACTGTGGTTTGAGGCATGGTGCTTTCAATAAAGATGCTCTTTACTCCTTGCTCGACAATAACTGTAGCAGCCATATTCACATCAGCCGTGCTCACTTCACTATCTGTTGATATACCGCCTATAGCGGCTACTTCAAAGTCATAGGTATTTGCAAAGTAATGGAAGGCATCGTGGGCTGTGACTAATACTCGTTTCGAAGGCTCGAGTTTATTTACACGCTCGATGGTCCATTCGTGTAAGTCATCTAGCTCATCGATATAGGCTTTGGTGTTCGCTTCATAGAAAGCTGATCCATCAGGATCTATGCTTTGCAGGGCTTGACTAACGATTTTTGCTGCCTCACTCCATAGAGGTACGCTGAACCAATAGTGAGGATCGAAGGCATCGCCTGTGTCTTCAATTCTGATAAGTTTATCTTGGTCTAAGTGCTCACCTACTAATATTGTTTTGTCACTGTACGCTCTTAGAATCTGGTCGAAGTGGGCTTCTAGATCAAGACCTGTGAACACCACGAGGTCTGCATCTTGAATAGACTTCGTATCTCCTCCAGTTGGCATAGCTAGGTGAGGGTCAATGCCTGGACCAAATAGCATGGTGACTTTAACCTTATCCTTGCCGATCTGCTCGACTAAGTCGCCTAACATGGTTGTGGATGTAACGATATTCACTTGTTCTTTATCTGAATCTACAACAGCTGTAGATCCTCTTGCACAACTGCTGCAGAAGATGAGCAAGGCAATGAGTAAAGATACTATTCTTCTCATTTGATGTATCCTTTATATTTATTTTAAGTCATACCTTAATTTAGATTCATTGTATACGCTAAGATACACCTTGTCAAAGTATGAATTAAATATATTGGTTTAAATGCTGTTGTTTTAATCTGCTGTTAACATGGATTTACTACAATGTTTTTATGTATTGTTATTGCACGCAATCGCATTGTCGATTTGTAGCTGAACTTATGGTGAGGACATGGAACAAAAGGAATTTTACGAACTCAAAGCGTTGGACTTATTTAAGGATAAGTTAGCTTTCTTGGTCTGTGATTCTGCTTTTGATATGCTGGATATACAATTACCGTTTCCCTATATTCGTTTCAGTGAATTTGAATCTAATCCAGACGACAGGGATGCACAGCTCGCAGCAAATCTTTTCTTAAACCATACTTGTGATATCATTCTCGCCATTGGCGTAAATCACACGTTTAAAAGTCCACTGGCGCACAATTAAAAGGCCACCACCGCAGGATTAGAAGGCCGTTGGCTCGCGATTGAAAGGCCAGTCTATTTTTCTTTGTTGATGCTGTCTCTTAATATATAGATGTCTGTAAAGACAAATATTGTTAGGAGGCATATTTATGTCAAAGAACTTAGACATTGCTAAAGCTGTCGCTATGGGGATCAGCCAACGTAAGGTTGCGGAACGTTTTAAGGTTTCACGAGATACGGTTGCACTCATCGTTCGACACGCCAAGCTGAAGGGCTGGACCAGCCTTGAAGCACTCGAATCAATCGATGAAGCCATCTTCTCGAGTGACTTTGAGTCTAGGCCTACTAGGAGCAGAGAGACCGCGTTTCAAATGCCTGACTATGAATGGGTACATCAAGAGTTAGCCCGTCCACACGTCACGCTAAAGCTCCTGTGGGAAGAGTATGTAGACCACTGCAAAGCGGCTGGTCAAATGTATTACATGGAGACCAGTTTTCGGCGCTACTACCACGAATTCGCGAAAAAGAACCGCGCAACGATACGGCTGGTACATAAGCCAGGCTTCGGGGCAGAAGTAGATTGGGCGGGTACGAAAATCACCTATTACGATGAGGACGAAGGTGTTTTTTTGAAAGCGTCTCTCTTTGTTTGTTGCTTACCCTGCAGTCAGTTGATCTATGTAGCACCGTTTCGCGATGAAAAAATGGCATCTTGGATTGAAGGGCACAATCAAGCGTTTCGTTATTTTGGTGGTGTACCCAAAACCATCGTGCCAGATAACTTGAAGACGGGCATTACCTATTCAAATTTCTACGAACCAGGCATCAATCGCACCTATCAGGAGATGGCCGACCATTATGGATCTGTAGTCTTGCCTGCTAGAGTCCGGAAAAGCAATGACAAAGCATCGGTTGAAAGCTCTGTCCGCACGGCCTCTACACGAATAATAGCCAAATTAAGAAATGTACAGCTCCTATCGTTTGAAGACCTTCAGCACGCAGTCGCCAAAGCGTTGGAAGACGTAAATAACCGCGTGATACGAAAGACAAATGAGAGCAGATGGACTGCCTATCTAGAAGAGGAAAAGTCATACATGCTCCCATTGCCTTCCACACCTTACACGCATGCGCTCTGGAAAACCGCCATCGTACAGGCCGATTGTCATCTTGCGTTCGACAATAAATTTTACTCGGTTCCATTTGAGTACATCGGTGAAGAAATCACCATTCGAGCCAGTTCGACTACGGTGACTCTATTTTACCATGCCAAAAAGATCGCGGAACACCCTCGTTTATTAGGCAAGCAACGCTATGCTACAGATTCCGTCCATATGCCACCTGACAAGTTGTTTTATGCTGCGTTAGATGCAGCCAGTTTATTGAAAATGGCTGGCACGATAGGCATTTGGACGAAAAGAGCAGCCCAAGCATTGTTGGATCAAGCCGTCATTGTGGAACAAAGCTATCGGACGGTCTTAGGCCTGATCCATCTGCAGAAAAAATACAGTGCAGAACGTGTAGAGGCTGCTTGTAGGCGGGT
>CAYXVJ010000125.1:0-7486 GCA_964468675.1 uncultured Oscillospiraceae bacterium | reverse complement strand
AAAATAAAGTTTATAAGTTTTTAACTCGAATGCGTAGATCGATGGTGCTTATGCTTCTATCCATCTCAAGGCGCGTTCGAACAAGTTGTAGTCCTCAAAAGAAACTACAACCTCTCTATCCTCGTATTGATACAGCACAATCGATCGATCTCGTCTGCCTGTATAGCTTGGATCTTTGGCTATGGATATACTAGCCCCATTGCTTAGCTCTAATAAAATGGTATCTATTGCATCAATATTGGGGACATCAAGGACAATTTGTCTATCGTCTAGCTTGATTGATTCCATAATGCGAGTGATCTCGCGTTTTTCTAATTGCTTACTGTGTCCGTTATAGTGTGCAATAAGTTCTGCTTCTTTAAGTTCTAACGCCAGCTCATGGTACCGCATCTCATTGCCATAGACTTCATTCAAGTAGGTACGCCTTGCACCTAAACCAATGACTAGAAAGAATACAATGAATAGACTTAGAACAAATGCAATCAGTAGACCTAAGCGCATTTTGGATTGATAGTAATTTCTTATACTCAGCCTTACTTGTACATCGTCGCTGTTCATCCTAGTTTTAAAACGTGAATAAGCCGATTGTTCATTTGCTTTTGATTGTATATCCATCTTTATAATAGCGCAGGTCTCCTTTCAGGCCGAATCGATAAAAGTAGCTTACATATACATTATACAATGACTCTTGCTATAAACAAAAAGTTTTTACTTGACGGCTCTACACTAGGACAGCTCTAAGTTTAGACACTTAAAAAAGCTACCCAACATATCTTGTCAGGTAGCTTCTTTAAAATAAACTAGCTTTTAAGTTTTACTTAAGCACGATCTTTTCTGGTCTTCCATCTAGCCCAGTATGGTGATGCCATAAAGATTGTAGAGTAAGAACCTGCTGCAATACCGATCATCATAGGCAAGGCGAATTCACGTACACTTTCAATGCCATATGCTGCAGCAAAGACAAAGGCAATGGCTACTGCTATGAAGGCACAAAGTGAGGTGTGAATCGATCTCGATAAGGTCTGACGTACCGATAGATTGACGTTGTCGATTATGGAGAGCTGTCTACCATGGGACTTTTGATTCTCACGAATACGGTCATAGATAACAATCGTATCGTTAACCGACCAACCAAGGATCGATAAGACGACAGCAATGACATTGTCATTTAATGCTGCACGCATCACGACGAAGACCAGGAAAGCAATAATGACGTCATGTAAGAGTGCTAGCAAGGCAAAAACACCTGCAGATGGTCCGGATATCGTTCTGAAACGGAACCAGACATAGGCAACGATTAAGACAGATGCAAGTAAGACCGCAATCAAACCACGAATCAGCATCTCACGCCCGATAAAGGGGTCAACCGTTTGAATGTCTTCAGCTTCAATGTTGGACTCAGGATAAGCAGAAACGAGTGTTTCACGAATCAATTGCTGCTCTTCTACAGATAAGCTTTCAGTACCTGCTATCTGGACGATCAAGGACTTAGTCTCTGTTGCAAAGTCTTCAGTGACTTGAGCAGTTACTGGCTGTCCTAAAGCTGTCTCAACGGTCTCTTCTGCTGCGCCAGCATCTAGTTCACCTTCGTAGCTATACTGCAAGATACTGCCACCTCTAAAGGAGATGTCTAGCTCTACACCATTGATGGCACCAAAGCCAATACCTGCAACAATCAAGACAATGCTGATCGCAAAGAACACAACTCTATTCTTATAGAAGTTAAAGCGTTTCTTACTGCCGTAGTTTTCAAGTGTGATGTTAGAGTTAATAACTACTTCTTGGCCTGTTTCTGTATCTTTCGCGGTCTTGGCACCAAAGAACCATGGTTTTCTCAACTGATCGAATTGAACCAGTGATCTTGTCATGAAGTGTGAGAGCCATGCACCACAGAATAAGTTCAAGATTACACCCATTAAGAGTGAATATCCGAAGGATAAGAGCGAGCCGGATCCAAAGCCGATTAAACAAAGGGCTGCGATAGCAACGGTTACGTTACCATCTAAGATCGATGAGAAGGCACGGTTGTAACCAATCTCAACAGCTTCTCTGATGTTTCTTCCTGAACGCACTTCTTCACGGATACGTTCTGCCACAATGACGTTTGCGTCTACACCCATACCAATGGATAAGATGATACCCGCGATACCTTCCATGGTCAGTGTTTGCTGTGGTATAGAAATGGCAAGCAAGATACCAATGACTTGGGCAAGCAGTGACCAACAAGCAACAAAGCCTGACAGACGGAAGTTAATGAGCAAGTATGCGCATAAGAATAAGAAGGCGACTAAACCTGCACGAATCATAACGCTTAATGCCATGCTACCCATCTGTGGGCTAATCGAACGAGTTGAGATTGCTTCGATCGCAAAAGGCAGTGCACCTGCATTGATCTGATTGGCCAATTGGACGGCTGACTCAGGTGATTCCATTCCGGAAATGATTGCTGCACCATCCGTGATTGCATCACGGACAACGGCTTCATTAATAACTACATCATCCATCTTGGTGATGATGTACTCACCGATCATCTCACTGGTTGCAGTCGCAAACTTCTCACGGCCAGATGGCTTCAATTCCAATTGAACGACGTTTTGTGAACCCGTTCCTGTTGATTGAACACCACCTACAGCTGAATCGACATCCGCACCGTCAATGATGACGTTACCGTCTTCATCTTCGAAGGTCAATCTTGCTGTTGCACCGAGCTCAGCAATCGCTGTTTCCGGGTTAAAATCGGTTTCATCTGAACGCCATGGATAGCGTACCGTGATTCTGCCACCAGCAGTCGATGGTATGATCTCTCGGTCATAGATGGATAAGTTATCCAAACGTGTCTCTAAAATCTGCTGTACAGCAGCCATTTGCTCCGCAGTCGGATCATCATAGTCTGCAGGTACAAAGACCGCCTCCACACCGCCTCTAATATCAATGCCATAACGCATATCGCGTGCACCATATAGAGCATAGTAACCTCCTGCAGGACTCGGAATCCGAACTCCTGAGAACGTAAATAAAGCGGTCAGTAAGACGATCGCTGCTAGTATAAAGAAGGTACGCTTACGACCCTTATATCTAGCAAAGGAACGGCCTTTCGCCATAGTAGTCACAACCTTTCATCGTAGAAGTGCCGGCAGCCCAGAAGAGCTGTCCGGCATTACAAGAATCATTCTACCAGAATATTGCTGTGTTGAGACAAGTATCAGCTGTTTCTACTGCGGATATAGATAAAAACAAGCGATCCTTCAAGTCTAATTGGAAAAGTCTGGACCAGTTGGCAGGCCACTGGTATCGCTACCTCCCTCTAATCTTCCGTATTGGTTATAAAAACGGATAGATGAAGGCAGATGCACACCTTCTAAAACAAAGCAAAATGTGTCACTTAGAACATCTACAAGAATCTCTTCTCCATCAACAACAATCGCACAAACATCAGGCGACACTCGAATGACGTCACCACTTTCATTCATTACTTGCTGTTTGGTGATACCCCAAACATAGGTCTTACCTCCATGAACGATACGTTGGACTGTATAAAATGGAGACAAAGGACCTGGGTCAGTTCCAAGAATACGAATGCTTCCACTTGCATCCACTAAGGCCAAGTTATATAGCTTTGTTTTCTGGCCACTCCCCCACAAATCAATATCTTGTTTAAATATTATCTGTTCTTTGTTCTCACTTTGAAACTTCAGTTCATACTCATCAGACCAGTTAAGCCAATCTGCTTGATCTTTTTGTGCTTCTATTGAAGATGCTAGAGGTTTATCGGGTATATCCACGCCCTTCTCATATATTGATGTAATTTCAGACTTATGCTCGTCAAAGACACTGATGGCATCGACTTTAGTTGATGGAGCACATTCGATCATGAAGGAATCACCTACTAGATCTTGCTTCACATGCCTTTTACCAATGGTGAGCATCACACTTCTTACTTGACGACCATGCTCTAGTTCAAATCGTTCTTGATCGATAAATCCAAAGAAAACACTTTTATCTTTGTGTTCAAAGACCGTAAATACAATAGGCAATTCAGTTTGTGGATGCACAGACACGCTATCAAGGTAACGTCTTGCATCTTCTTTATTCACTTCGTAAAGCGCTCTTGTTTTATAGCCTAAAGCGCTTTCTTCCTCTCCTCTATCTACATCGTAGAGTGCAAATTGCTTACTATCTGTTTTAAAGATAAATGTTAGACCTAATAAGTCTTCATCTTCATACCAGGTCCCCTCTTCATAGTCTTGAGTGATGGGTTCATCCAAGATAGTCAAAGCTCTACTTTGTTTAAGCTCATTTGCATTTAACTGTGCAATAATTTTATCTACACCAGAGGATTGGTCATAGAAGGTCATTTGATTTGCATCCACTTCACCTTCTAACACAAAGATGTAAGCTCCATTGACGATGTCTGTTTGATACCGTGTAGGCCCTACTTGCAGGACTACTCGAGATGGTGATACGTCTGTCTTCCCTGAAGACTCACTTAAGTAATGAGACCTTGTTTGTCCCCAATATACCGTATGACCATTTAAATAAAAACTACTTAAGGTATAAAATGAAGATAAAAATGGTTGTGCATGTTGCAAGCGATTGACTTGACCTGCAAGGTTTTGTTGAAAGATACCGATATCTTCTTTAAAACCATTACCTTCATCTAATACTCTGCTGATGATGGCAAGATCTTGCTTTTCATCTACTCGTAATACTGTTGCATCTTGAGGTATGTCTTTCCATCTAAGCCAAGTCGACTCCACAGGTATACCCATGACCTCAGTAGCTAGTATTGCTTGTTCTAATTCTAATCTGAGATTAACAGCTTCTTTCTCATCTTTTTGATCCTGCTCATAGAAACGATCTAACTCACTTACATTATTATGATCAAGCAATTCGTTCTCATCTCCAACTTGAACTTTCTCGTGTTGAACGCAAGATGAGAGCAATGTTAAGACCAATACAATAGAAACTGAAAAAATAAGAGCTTTTCTCTTTTCTTTCATAAGTGCACCTCACAATTACATGCATCAATATTAGATCTTGTATTATCAGTATATAATATGTACAATGATTGTCAACAGCTTTGCTGGGGGGGTGTACAAATAGAACAAGAAGATGACTTTCCACCATTATTGCTGCTAAGCACATGAGAAGTCAATGAATACAAAGGGTCAACATTTACATATTAGATCCTAAGAAATACGAGTCATATGGTCATGAATGAATGTATAACTCATTTCCTTTAAACAGGAGTGGAAGCATGAAAGTACAGTTAACAACTAAAAGAATTGGCATACTTCTTATTAGCTTATGCTTAATGCTCAATCTTTCAGCCTGCAATAAAACGGAGCATAATCATAGTCTACACTCTACCGAGAGCACAGCAAATGAGGCACCATGTACCGATAGCCATAGAGATATGCTACATGAACTATTCACAGACCCTTCAGTGATGCGCCAAGGAACTAGCTATAGTGGCTTTCGCGAATCTCCTTTAGCAATATACTATGAACATGGTAATTACCTTTACTATGCTGATGCTACTAGTAATATTTTCACCATTCTATGCGGCAGACCAGAATGCAATCACATGGATGAGCATTGTGATGCCTATGTTCCATATCGTGAATTCACGATCTTTGAAGGCGAGATTTACACGCATGAACTCTCTACTCGTGACGGTATCCATTACATTGAACTCTGGAAACGACAACTAGATGGTAGTGCTCATGAAAAGGTTAAGGACGTTTACGAGATAAAAGATTCTCATGTTCCAGGAAATGCTTATTTTCATCAAGGGTATATCTATTACCCTTACATGTCGCATAACATCACACCAGCAGGTATGAATGATGTTGCCACAGATAATGAAAATATTGCTCATGGTTTATACCGTACGCCACTAGATGATATGAGTCCAACTGAGTTGGTTTTTGATGCAGAAATTGAAGATTTATTCGCCCAGGAGCATATAATGGTCATTCAATTTTATGAACACTATCTGTATATACCAGACTATGTTGATGAAACTCAAGAGAGATTATGGCGATTTGATCTGAACACTGGAGAACTAATTACTCTGATCGACCACTGGAGCCCTTGGGGCAATCTATATACAGACGACACAATCTACTATTATCTTCCACAAGATGGCTTTTATGAGTATGACAACAAAAGTGTCGAGTCAGTCCAGGTAGCAAATGACATCTTGAAAGAAAAAGGCATCACTTCTACGACTGATTTCGGTGCATACTATACAGAGCAGTACATCTTATTAGTCGAGCTTCGCTTCCAGCATAATCCTGAAGCAGCAAGGATTCTCGTGTTGAATTGGGACTATGAGTTAGTCAATGAATTCGAAATGATATCCGATGATTTCGACATCATTCAACCTGTGTATTATGCTACTAGCGATTATCTATTCTTCATAGATAAAGGCCTTACAAGAGATTTTGATATGATAGATTATGCCATAGCGGTCGATGATTTATTAAATGATGAGGTGGAAATCTTAAAGGTTGAAACATATCGATAGAGTATTGATTAAAGATAAGTAGGAGGTAATGTATATGCAATTACGTTTAGAAGGGATCCGTAAGCAATACGGAGAAGTCTTAGCTTTAGATCAGATTAACTGTAATTTCCCTGTAGGTATCAGTGGTATTTTGGGGCCTAATGGTGCTGGTAAAAGCACCATGATGAACTTAATTAGCGATAACGTGAAACGCGATGTAGGTAAGATCTTCTATAACGATGAAGACATACTCGACTTAGGTGTTAAATTCCGCTCCATACTAGGGTATATGTCTCAAGAGCAAGGTATGTACGATCGTTTTACTGCTCGTGAATTCTTATCCTATATGGGGCACTTGAAAGCTGTACCCAAGAAAGTCTTGAGAGAACATATAGAAGATATTCTAGGACGTTTGAATCTTCTCGCTCATGCGCATCGAAAAGTTGGTACATTTTCTGGTGGCATGAGACAACGTGTACTATTAGCCCAAGCCTTATTAGGAGATCCTAAAATACTCATCTTAGATGAACCATCAGCTGGCCTAGATCCTGGAGAACGATTTCGGATGAGACAATTTATCGATGAACTAGCAAAAGATAAAATTGTCTTATTATCCACACATATCGTTGGTGATGTAGAAGATATTGCCAAGCAAATCGTCTTTTTAAAACAAGGACGCATCATTCTTACAGGTTCACCAAAAACACTTATCGAAGAGAGACAAGAAAGCTCTCTTGAGTCGTTATACCTAACGGTAATGGAAGATAGGTAGCCACATGAATGAATATAAAAGAGTATTTGCAAATCGTTACTGGATCGCACTCATGCTTTTATTTATCGTGGTGAGCAGCGGCTTATATATTGATGCCAGATCACATGACGGTACATTCAGTGGGGCTAAATCTTTGGCTCATTCTTATGTTGAGAATTTAAAAACCTACGACAAGATGGATGTTCCAAGTGCAATTGAAGCGC
>CAYXVJ010000124.1:0-7527 GCA_964468675.1 uncultured Oscillospiraceae bacterium | reverse complement strand
ACCGAAGAGCTCTCGTCTCATGTCTGCTTCCATCCGTACACCTAAAAGGTGTCCCCAATAAGTGACAATGAATTGCAATATGCTTCTTACGAGGAAGGCAAAGACTAAGCCTAGCATTAAAAGCGTAAAGAAACGATATTCACCTTGAGGTAAAAGTGTTTGTAGTGAGTAACGCGAGATTAGTGGGAAGGATAGATCCACTAAAGCGATACCGACCGCACAGATGAGGTCGATAATGAAGAGACGCATGTGCGGCTTATAGTACCCTGTGAACAAGCGTAGTTTCGATTGCGTATGAAATCTGGTATTTGGCATATATTGATTGGCTCCTTGTAGACTAGTAAAGATAATGACACAACACCTTATATTATAACTGAAGTAAAAAAACTGTGCATCGAATGAGCGAAGCGACATGCTACTCTTATGTTATTATATTTCAAAGGAGTATGGTGTTCATTAAATGACAGAATCTAGATTAGCACAAACCGAGGAAGGAAGGCTTGCACGAAGCTACTTGACTTTGGCCAAAGCCTCTGAGATCCGCTATGAGGTGAAGAAATCGACCTTCATCGGTGTTGCGGTTCCAGCAAAGGATGGCGTTGAAGCAGTAGCGGTATTGAATAGAGAGCGAGGCTTGTATCCAGACGCTGCCCATCATGTATCTGCGTGGTGTGTAGGAACAATACTAAATGTGCTTAAGGGTAGATCCCTTGAGAATACTTGTATTGTTGTCACCCGCTATTTTGGTGGTACGCTTCTAGGGACAGGTGGACTCGTCCATGCATACGGAGAATCTGCTCAATTGGCTGTTGAAGCAGCTAAAGTTGTTCGGCAGGTTTTATGCAGGGAGTATGAGTTCGAAATTGAGTATAGCCTTTATACACCGATTTCACGTCTCTGTGCAGAGCGCAATTGGCCCATTCTAGATGCTACGTTTATGGAGAACGTGACGCTCAAAGTCGCATGCCCGAGTGAAGAAATAGATACATTTCTTCTCCAACTAAGAGAACTTAGTCATGGTGATGTTGAGCCACAAGTCCTAGGACTTACATATATTCCTTTAGATCAATGATTTGGAGGAGAGAATATGGCAGAAAACGGTAGGGGCTTAAGGCTTGCTGTCTTGATTGACGCGGATAATATTTCGCACCATTACATTAAGGGTTTGATGCAGGAGGTAGCCGTATACGGTACACCTACCATCAAGCGCATCTACGGAGACTGGACGAGACCCAATTTAAGTGGGTGGAAGCCCATGCTCTTAGACTATGCAATTACGCCCATTCAGCAGTTCGGTTATACCTATGGTAAGAACAGTACAGACTCAGCTTTAATCATCGACGCGATGGATATCTTATATTCAGAACGTGTAGATGGTTTTTGTTTGGTGTCTAGCGATAGTGACTTCACACGTTTAGCAACAAGACTAAGAGAAGCAGGTAAGATCGTTTACGGTATCGGTGAGCAAAAGACACCGAATTCATTTATTGCGGCTTGCGATAAATTTATCTACATCGAGATCTTGATGGAGAGTGATAAAGCTCACTATGAAGGAGATCTTGACCTGGAAGGTGTAGAAGGGCTTTATGGATCAAGACCTTCCATCCCATCGATGTCTAGTTCAGGCTACCCCATGTCAAGGCCGTCAGCACACACCGTCAGAAAAATTGATGACGACATCAAGTACTTGATTTATGACTGCATTCAAGACTTGGCAGATGAGCAAGGCTGGGCTTTTTTAGGTGATGTAGGGAATCTCATTTTGAAAGTAAGGCCTTCTTTTGATCCACGTAATTACGGCTTTGCAAAACTAACACCCCTGATTCGTTCGATCGATGATATAGAAATTGATGAGCGAGCAACGGAACAAAGTAAAGTAAAGCACATTTATATTCGTTTAAGTGATCCTGAAGAAGGAGAGTAAAGAACATGAATTCGAATGCGGGCAGTCCAGAGGTACGAATGCAAAAAGCACGTAGAGAGATCTATGTATTTGGCGACTCAGTTATGAAGGGTGTCGTACTCGATCAAGTACATGATCGCTATAAGCTCTTACCAAGGACTGCCCGCGAGCGAATTGAAGATGAATTTCAAATCAAATTAAACAACCGTTCACACTTTGGAGCAACCATAACGAGAGGCCAAGCCTTAGTTAAGAAAATCATAGAGCGAGACCAGAACTGTAAAACAGTTGTTTTAGAATTCGGTGGCAATGACAGTGATTTTGATTGGGAAGCTGTAGCAAAAGACCCATTAGGCGTACACGAGCCTCATACGACTCTAGAGGTATTTACGAAGAAGTACAGAGAACTAGTAGAATACTTAAAAGAGAAGAAGATCAGCCCGGTCCTAATGAATTTGCCGCCCATCTTACCAGAGCGTTATTTAGACTATATTTGCCGTAATGGCTTATCTAAAGAGAATATCTTGTCCTACATAGGCGACATCAATATGATCTATCACTTCCAAGAGCTATATTCCAAAGCAATTGAAAAAATCGCGCATTCTACAGGTGCATTCTTAATCGATGTACGCCAAGCGTATTTAAAGCGTACGGATTTACCAGATTTGATCTGTATCGATGGCGTGCACCCGAATGCATCTGGACATGAGCTCTTATACGACGTCATCAGAGATTTCATCTCACAGCATTTAGATCAGCGTGATCTGCTGACGGGTCTTGTCTAAGCGTGCTACAATATTCATTAGTTTTTATGGATTAGAGGTCTAGATGAGTAGAATGTCTGAGAAGAAAGAACACTTAATCTTAAGAAAGCTTGGTATGGAATCACCTATGGCCTGGCTTGTACGTATCTTTAAAGGTGCACTTATTGGTATCGGAGCGATACTACCTGGTTTATCCGGTGGTGTATTAATGGTCATCTTTAAGATTTATGATCCGCTATTAGACTTTTTAGGTCACTTCCCTAAACACTTTAGACGCTATATGAAGTTTTTTATCCCCATCGGTATCGGTGGCCTATTAGGCATCTTCGTGTTTGCAGGCGCTGTGTCAGCAGCTTTTGGCACCTATGCAGCCCAGTTCATTAGCCTGTTTATCGGCTTTGTTGTTGGCACCATTCCATCGATCTGGCAGACAGCAGGGATTAAGGGAAGAGGGAAGCTAGAGTATTCTGCTTTACTTATTGCTATCCTAGCTGTGTTACTCTTGATGCTTTTAGGTGAACAGCAACTAACGAGTTTCGACACGAATGTCTTAACGTGGATTGGTGGAGGCGTCTTGGTTGGGCTTGGCTTTATTGTGCCTGGTTTATCACCCTCTAATTTCTTGATTTATTTTGGTATGTACCAGAAGATGACAGATGGCATTTCATCCTTTGATTTTGCTGTCATATTACCCTTAATTTTAGGTGTAGCTTTGGCTGTACTCTTCTTTGCTAAGGTAGTAAGCCTGTTATTCGATCGCTTTTACGGGGTGATGTACCACATCATTCTAGGGACTGTTATAGGTTCATCCATTGCCATCTTCCCAACAGTTGTTGCACCAGCCTTAACGAAGGAAGGCTTGGAAGTCGCAGGATTAAGCTTTACAATGTCTATAGTATGGATTGTAATTATGTTTATATTAGGCCTTATCGCTTCTCTTTTGTTCAGCCGGGTAGAGGAGAAGTATAGTCCAAAGGAGTCATGATATGGAGAGATCGAGTGCGGTATTAATGCATTTAACGTCCTTGCCGGGACCATTTGGTATCGGTACGATGGGAGAGGATGCGAAGCGCTTTGCGAATCGCATGGCAGAAGCAGGTTTTAGCTATTGGCAGGTATTGCCACTACTAGAGCCATCAGAGGATTCGCCTTATCAATCCTTCTCGGCCTTTGCTGGCTACACCGCCTTGATTGACCCACGAGAGATGGCTAAAAAAGGACTCTTAGATCACGCTGAGATTGGCGAATTTTACTACCATGGGAACGCATACGAAACAGATTATGCATTTGCAAAACTAAACAGCAAGCGTTATTTAAAACGTGCCTTTAGTAAGCTTAGCACGCAAGCAAAAGCTGAAATTGATCTTTTTACAAGAACACAAGATTGGATTGAAGACTACGCTTTGTTCATGTGTATCCGTGAGTCGTTTGGCGATACACCATGGCTACAGTGGCCAGATGAGGCACTTCGCAGAAGAGATCCTGATGCCTTAGATGTGGCCAGAGCTAAACATAGGGAGCAGATGGACTACATCATCTTCACCCAGTGGCTATTTTGGGATCAGTGGCACGACTTGAAAAGTTATATTAACAGTCTAGGACTCGAGATCTTTGGAGACATTGCTTTTTATGTCTCAACGGACAGTGTTGAAGTTTGGTCCAGCCCTGAGCAATTCCTACTAGACGAAGATTTAAACCCAACTGTTGTAGCAGGTGTACCACCAGATTACTTCTCTGCTGAAGGTCAGCTCTGGGGTAATGCCATCTTCGATTGGACTTATATGGAGAAGACTGGCTATCGCTGGTGGATCTCTCGCATTGCAGCTTCACTTGATTTGTACGATCTGCTGCGTCTGGATCACTTTAGAGGTTTTGAATCGTATTGGGCTGTTCCTGCTGACAGTGATTCTGCTATCCATGGTTCATGGCAAAAGGGACCTGGTATCAAACTGTTTAACCGTATCCGTGAAACTTTAGGATCTGTTAAATTGGTCGCAGAGGATTTGGGGCAGATAACCGATGAAGTAAGAGAGCTATTAGAAGCATCAGGCTTACCAGGTATGCAAGTACAACAATTCGCCTTCCAAGAATCTAGCGATGGTACGACTTTGCCGCATCACTACAAAAAACACCAATGTGTCTATACCGGTACCCACGATAACGATACCTTACTTGGATGGATCTGGAGCGCGAGTGAATCTGAAAGAAGACGTGCACTCGATTACATTGGATTCCCAGCTGAACTCGACTGGGGTAAAGGTGGCACACAAAGTCCTGTCTGTAGAGCTTTTATTAAATACCTGTGGTCTTCTGTGTCTAACTTTGCCTGTGCACCTATTCAAGACTTCTTAGGCTTCGGTTCAGATACTAGAATGAACCGTCCTGGTATAGAAAGTGGCCAATGGCGCTTTAGGCTCACCTACGATGCCTTGGATCACTTGGATACCGACTGGATCCGTCATATAAACAAGTTATACGAACGCTTCAATCCAGTGGTACGAGCAAGGGAAGAGGAAACAACCTTGGCGGTACTGGAGCATGAAGTCGTACCCGCCATCATCAAGACACCGTAAAATAAGTTATTATTTAAGAAAACAAAGTGGACAAGAGATGTACCGTGCTCTTGTCCACTTTGCTTTGTGATCTTATTGCTCTGTCTTCATCTGTGCTGTAGCCAATATCAGACTAGAGCTGCAACTCATCTAGTCTGATTCATCAAGTCTTATTCATCTTACGATGGGATAGTACTAGTGCTAAGATTGCCGTGCCTAAAAGTATCAGGATGGATAGACTGTTTCCTCTCGTTAACTCTACTAATGACAATGGTGTAGTAAATGAGAAGTGTTTAGCTGCAGTAATCCCAATATAAGCGATAAAAGCTGGTACTAGGAAAAGTCCTGTATTTAAAATGAGTGAGAACTCATTGCTTGGTGCTATAGAAGAGATGAATAAAATAAGTGCCGTTAATGCGTATAAACTAATGAGTCTTGCCAAAAAGAGTAAAAGAAAGTATTGCCCAATGGATAGTTCAATTGGAAACATTCTAAATTGCATGAGCTGCTGTATAGGTGCATATAAGTGTGTCGGCTTACCATAAATCTCAATACTTCTAAACAATTCTAAAGCGTAAGATGTGAGGGCAATGACTGTACTCGTGCTAAACGCGATGATGCACTTATGCCGCCACAACCTACTTCTACCAAATCGTGTGGAGCGATTCAATTTTCTCATCTTACTATTGCTTTCAATACTGAACGTAGAGGCGTGTATTAAGACAATAAATAGGAGCAGGCGTAAGGCTGTTTTATTTCTGTATACATGATCCTCTCCATTGGTGTAAGCAAGGTATAAACTATCGTCGAAGAAGTAAGTTTTTTTGCCACTCTCTAGCGAATAAGTATAGAGGTCTTCTGCATCCATTCTTAATCTTCTTGCTTGATCTAAGCTAGCAGACAAGCTTTCAAAGACCATGTTGTTCATTGTATTTTCTTCATTTTCAATCATCAGATCCATCTCTTTTTGAAGCATCTCTTCTTCATCACTTAATTCTTGTATCAAATCTACTGTGACCTCAGATTGATATGGATTGCGAGCTGTTGACGATCCAAAACCATATGCTGGTGGTAGAGAAGGAATACCGATATACGTAAACTCAAAAATAATAAAAGCTACTAGAATCAAGATGCCTTTTTGAATAATGAATATCTTATATAATTCATAGCGAAAGGCTGATCTTGTAGCTGTCAGTCTATCGAGTTTCATTTTAATCTTACTGAGTAGTTTTTCCCATTTATTGGAACTGGATACTGGATACTGACGTGCTGTGTAATAGAGTATCCAAAGTGTTGATGCGAGTACTATTAATGGCAGCACAGCTAAAGCAACGATTCTTGCTGAGACTGGAAAGCCAAAGAAGTTCATATTTAAGTATTGAGTCAACATCGGTAAGAGATATACATATGAGAATACATTGATATATCTTAGCGGTAAGAGAAGTGCACTGTCTCTAATCGTGGAGAATAAAACATATTGGGATACAACAAATACTGCTGTGACGGCTATCCCTAAGTTCAAGTGGTGTATCGATGAGATGAAGAGGTAGAGTACTAAGGACAGCATAAACACAGCAAAGATTAACCAGACAAAATAAACCGATAGATACTGCAAAATGGATAGGGGATAAGTGATCTGTTTATATTGCAAAATAGACTGTATAGGTCTAGATATATTGCCAAATCCACCATAGAGATATATGGATAAGAGGATGCGGCAAAAGTACAAGGAGAAGATAGACTGAATCGATGCTAAGAATAGAATCTTGATGCGTACTTGAGCTAGCTTTCTTCGTCCAACTGGGGTTGCATACACCAAGGTCCAAAGACCACGTTGCCTTTCTTGAATCAGTAAGTAGATGACCAAAAAAGCTGCAGCAAAGACTGCATAGTTCAAGAAGTTTCCATCGAATATTGATGTAATTGCAAGATCCTTACCATTCGTAATATTCGATCCTTCAATGCTTGAGAAATCTTTAGATGTCTTCAGTATGTTGCGTTGACTATAACTGTCTTCTTGATTAAAGATGCTAAATTGAAGGAGTTGTTTTGAACGATTATGTATTTCTTCTAGCTCACCTGGATAGCTTTCTATATGTTTATATTGTGCGATTAATTGAGGTGCTACTAGGAGTTCGATTTTGACTTCCTCTGCATCAAAGATTAATGTTCCCGCTTCTGCCATGGCTACAATCTCAGGGTATTTCTCTAAGTAGGCTTCTTTGACCATATTGTAATACTCAGGGTTACTATCTTTTTGTCCGTACCAATTTGAGACTGCGCTATAAGCAGATAGTTCTGTTTGTTT
>CAYXVJ010000123.1:0-7571 GCA_964468675.1 uncultured Oscillospiraceae bacterium | reverse complement strand
ATGTCATTTTGATCTAGCGATGTTTAGTACAAGAGATCTGAAGATGAATTAGTACCTTGTATACGATTACGGATATTGAAAAGCCCTAAGAAAACGTAAAACTTGTTTTTCTTAGGGCTTGTATTAAATATTCTTTAACTGAAGTATTCACTCAATTCAAAGGGTTGTAGCCATGTGTTGTCTTTATACACCCGCATTACACCCCATGAGAATTCATCGATCAGGGCAATTTGACCGTCAATACGGCCAAACTCCATTTTAATATCGTAGAGGTCTAAGCCTTTCTCTTTCAAGTCGTCACGGATAATCTTTGTTGCCTGTTTTGTAAGCCTAACTAAGTCTTCATATTCATCTTTAGTAACGATGTTTAACATCGAAAGGGCATCTTTAGAAATCATGGGATCGCCACGTAAATCATCTTTTAGGCTTACTTCAACATAGTAATCAAGGTCTTGTCCTTCTTGGCAATAGTCACCGTATCTGCGTAAGAAGCTGCCGACTGCCTTTAAGCGACAGATGACTTCAATACCTGCCTTGCCACCAAATTGTGTGGCAGGCTTAACGGTCATATTGGCCTGTTCTAAATCGCAAGTAATATAATGAGTATTGATGCCTGCAGCATTCATTTTTTCAAAATAGTATTTCGTCATCTTTAAGGATGCTTTAGCCAAGCCTTCGATTTGCTGGCCAACAGTATTACCACCTGGATCTAATGTACCGTCTTCGCCCACTGTCGCATCATCTTTTAGTTGGAGTAAGTAATTGCCATCTTCTAGTTCGTAGACGTCTTTTGTTTTACCTTTGTACTTTAGTTTCATCTTACACCTCTAATTTTAGTCGTTTGCTTCAATATGTTTACCGAATTGATTCTTATTTATGCTTGTATCTTTCATATTGTAATGAAAAGACCATCTGAAACAAAGTGTATGACTTTCAGATGGTCTTTACAATTACTATTCAAACATGTTTATGCGTCTAAGAGTGCTTTGGCTGCTTCCACAAATTTGTCTGTGGTTAAACCATACTCTTCAAAGATCACATCGCCAGGTGCTGAGTTGCCGTAACGGTCAATAGCAATGACGGTGCCATCTAAGCCAACAAAGCGATACCATGCTTGGGAAGCACCAGCTTCCATGGCTACGCGCTTGCGGCAATCAGATGGTAAGACTTCTTCTTGGTAAGCAATATCTTGCTCTAAGAAACGCTCCATGGATGGCATTGAGACAACTCTTGCCTTTACGCCATCTGCAACAAGACGGTCGTAAGCTTCGACTGCCTTGTACACTTCAGAACCTGAAGCCATCAAGATGACATCTAAAGACTTTCCATCTTCTAGCTCACTATCTCGAAGGACATATGCACCTTGCTTGGCACGCTCACCAGTACCATCTAATGTAGGTAGATTTTGTCTTGAAAGAGCAAGTGCAAGAGGCTTGCGTTGACTGAGGCCAAAGGCATAAGCTGCTGCAGTCTCACGACCATCAGCAGGGCGGAAGACATATAAGCCAGGGGTTGCACGAAGCATGGATAGTTGCTCGATGGGTTCATGGGTAGGACCGTCTTCACCAACACCGATGGAGTCATGGGTGAATACATAAGTAACAGGTACTTCCATGAGGGCAGATAGCCTTGTGGCTGCCTTCATGTAGTCGGAGAAGATCAAGAAGGTTGCACAGTATGGGCGTAAGCCTGAATGCAGTGCTAAGCCATTTGTAACGGCTGCCATACCAAACTCTCTCACACCGAAGTGGATGTTTCTACCGCTGTAGTCTTCTGGATTCATGAAACTGTCTGTCTTAATTGTGGTTAGGTTTGATGCCGCTAAGTCTGCTGAACCACCTACCCAGTTAGGTAATTGGGCTGCAATGCGGTTGATCATGGTCTCTGATGTCTTACGAGTTGCAATCTTGCCTTCAAAGTCATAGAAGTCGCCACCCTCATCCAATACTGGAATATCAGTTGTTGTCAGCGCATCTAATAGTTTGACTTCTTCTGTGAATTCATTTCTGTAGGATTCATAGAGTTCTTGCCATGCATCGTAAGGGCGTTTTAATTCAGCCTTTACTTTGTCCATATAGCTGTAGACATCATTAGGAATGTCAAATGGCTTTTCTGATGGCCAGTTTAATGCTTTACGAGTTGCTAAGACGTTGTCGTCACCTAGTGGTGCACCATGAGTCTTCTCACTACCAGCAAGAGGTGAACCATAACCGATGGTGGAGTACACAATGATCAAGGTCGGGCGCTCTGTATCGAGCTTGGCCTTTTCTATTGCACTTGCGATGGCAGCCATGTCATTGGCATCTTCGACTTCTAGTACTTGCCAGCCATATGCTTTATAGCGTGTGGCTACATCTTCAGTAAAGGCAAGGTCTGTAGAACCATCAATGGTGATGTTATTGCTGTCATAGAATGTAATGAGTTTACCTAATTTTAAAGTAGCTGCAAGGCTTGATGCTTCACTAGAAACACCTTCCATGAGACAACCATCACCAACAATAGAGTAAGTGTAATGGTCGATCATGTTGTAGCCAGGTTTATTAATTCTAGAGGCTAGGTGTGCTTCTGCAAGGGCAATACCAACGGACATCGCTATACCTTGTCCCAATGGACCTGTAGTAGCTTCAACACCACGTGTATGGCCGTATTCAGGATGACCAGGTGTCTTACTATCAAAGCTGCGGAATGCTTTTAAATCGTCAATTGTTAAGCCGTAACCAAAGAGGTGTAAGAGGCTATAAATCAACATGGAACCGTGGCCAGCACTTAATACGAAGCGGTCACGATTGACCCACTTAGGATCGTCTGGATTGTGTCTCATGTGTTTAGCCCATAATTCAAATGCCATGGGGGCAGCACCAAGTGGTAAACCTGGGTGTCCAGAATTGGCTGCTTGCACACCGTCTATCGATAGTACGCGTACAGCGTTCATGGCTAGTATCTTATTCGCATCAGTTCCCATTGAAAACCTCCGTTAATCAAATAGCGTTTAATCCCTTCTATAGTAACACAAAAGTTCTGGTATTGAGACGTTACGGGTGTTAGACTTACAGTAAATCTTGGCAAATTTAATAAAGTAAGTATGAGCAATAAAAGGAGATTGATATGGGATTTCGTGACTACCAATACGAGCGTCCCGATTTCGAGGCCATTCAAGCAAAATGGCATGAGGAATTGGATCGATTCAAAGCAGCAGGCTCACTAGATGAACAGATAGAGGCTATGGAAGCATTAATTGCTATCCAAAAAAACTTCTCATCCATGCTCACCTTAGTATCCATCCGTCATAGCGTGGACACCACAGATGAGTTCTATCAAAAAGAACAAGACTTTGCAGATGAAACCATGCCATTAGCCCAAGCCTTAATAACGGAATTCTATGATGCTCTATTAGAGAGTTCATACCGTGAAGGCTTAGAAGAGCGCTACGGTGCACAAGTATTTCGTTTGGCCGATATGCAAAAAAGATCGTTTTCAAACGAGATCATCTCTGACTTACAAGAAGAGAACCGTTTGACGTCCGCTTACGGTAAGTTAATTGCATCCGCTCAAATTGAATTTGATGGGAAGACCTTAACCCTTGCGCAAATTGATCCCTATACCCAGGACCAAGATCGAGCAGTTCGTAAAGCTGCAGTAGAGGCAAAATTCTCGTTTTTTGAAGCACATGAAGAAGAGTTTGATCGAATCTACGATGAATTGGTCAAGGTACGTGACAAGATGGCTAAGACACTTGGCTTTCAATCCTTCACGGAGCTTGCCTACTTGAGAATGAGCCGATCTGACTACAACGCTACTGATGTGGCATCGTACCGTAAGCAAGTCGAAGAGGAATTGGTCCCACTAGTCGTAAAGTTAAGAGACAGACAAGCAGAGCGTTTGGGTTTAGATCACATTAACTTTTACGATGAAGGCTTCCACTTTACAAGTGGCAATGCTAAACCACAAGGTGATGCAAATTGGATGATCGAACGCACAAAAGAGATGTACCATGCCTTGTCACCTGAGACAGGACAATTTATCGACCACATGATCCAAGAAGACGTCATGGATTTACTCGCTAAACCAGGCAAAGAAGGTGGCGGTTATTGCACATACATAGCAGAGCATGACACACCGTTTATTTTCGCCAATTTTAATGGTACCAGCGACGATGTGGATACACTAACGCATGAGGCAGGTCATGCCTTCCAAGCTTATGAGACAGGTAAACATGTAAGCTTACCAGAATATCTATTCCCGACCATGGAAGCTGCTGAGATTCATTCCATGAGCATGGAGTTCTTTACTTGGCCATGGATGGAGACGTTCTTTGGTGAGCAAATTGATAAGTATAAGTTTATGCATTTGTCTGGAGCACTTTTATTCATCCCATACGGGGTAACCGTGGATGCATTCCAACACTTTGTTTATGAACATCCAGAAGCAACGCCTAAAGAGCGAAAAGAGAAGTGGAGAGAACTAGAAGCACGTTACCTACCAAGTAGGTCTTACGATGGCATCGATTACTTAGAGCGTGGTGGTTTGTGGATGCGTCAAGGTCATATCTTTGGAGCACCGTTCTATTACATCGATTACACACTAGCCCAAGTATTAGCTTTAGAGTTTTGGGTGCGTGACCACGTCAATGGTGAGCATGAAGCAGCTTGGCAAGACTACCTTAAACTTTGTAAGGTAGGGGGCAGCATGTCCTTCTTGGAACTGTGCGACTATGCAAATTTAAGCAACCCATTTAAGGCAGGGACAATAGCAAGAACGGTCGTAGCCATAGAAGAGTGGCTCGATCAAGTAGACGATAAAGCATTGAATTAGAGGGTTTACAGATGGACAAAGATAGGACGATTTCTCGCGGTCAAATCGTAGTGAATTTAGCACTTGTTCTTGTCCTGGGCCTAAACTGGATTAGTATATGCATTAAGAATCCGGAGCTGATCGCATGGTACGATAACGGCCTGCCATCAGCTCCTATTTTCTATGAATCTTTACTAATGGAATTTGTTCCTTTTTGGATAGTAGCCATGCTTTCAAGAGTCTTAGCTTTATCAACGAAGCTTGCTTACGGTAAATGGACTATCGTTGCGACGATAGCTACCATGTTCTCTCATACGATTACAGCTTTATTCTTACTCTTTTTCTTATTCCAAGATGAAATTGTAACCGATGCTTTTTTAGAACGTATGGTTCTACTAAAGCCCAGTTTGAGAACAACGATCCACATTTGGGAATCTGCCATCATCTGGGCTTTAATCGCCATTGTTGTAATTAGTTTCATCATGGTCATGGGTAGGTCTACTAAACGCTTAATTGCATTGATTTACAATTAAAGACCCAAGTCCTTACGCATCTTACCATCGGGCTTACCTAAGTCGCGCTCTGTTTCCATACGGATGTTGGAAGCAACCCCTAGTATGCTTTGACGAATGGCTTCTTCTACTTGAGATGCATGCTCAAAATCAAATAAAGCAAAGTCTCCATCGTTAACAATTAAGACAGGTACACCTAAGCAGTCATCGTCTTTGACTGCGATGAATTCAGGCAAGATATCACGATAGTTTAAGAATCGTTTGAGGCCTGCTATGGAAGTCGTCATGTTTACTGTTTCGTATGTTAACTTTGTCTGCTTCATGATGTCGATTGCGGGTGGACAGTCATCACAGACATGGGATACAAAAAATTCAAGTTTCATTTTCTACTACCTCCTCCTTGCTATACCATCTATTATAGCTAGTTTATTGTACCAATATGTCTGGATTGGTTCAGAAATACCATGCTTTTTCTATCAATATTCAAAAAAACATGCAAGATGTCTTGACTCTTCATTGGCTTTGCCATATTCTGTTCACAATTCATTTTTCGAGGAGAAAGGAGCACAAGGCATGAACATTCATTTTATTAACAGTCAATTTAAGACGGCGGTGACCATGAATATGCGCCGCGTGTTTCAATCTCGCCCACACAATATCCTCATGGAGCGAATGTGATAGCCGCTGGGCTTATTCGACTTGGATTGTGTGGAGATTTAATTAAGTGATTGACATTCGTCATCTGACCAAAGTATTTCAAACAAAAAAAGGTAATTTCACAGCCCTAGAGGATGTGAGTTTACATGTGCCTGCCGGGAGCATTTATGGTGTCATCGGTTTATCAGGTGCAGGTAAATCTACCTTGATCCGATCCATCAATCTACTCGAACAGCCAACAAGCGGCGATATCTTGATTAACGGACAAAGCATCATTGACTTAGAAGGTAAAGCCTTGATTCAAATGAGGCGCAAGATGGGCATGATCTTTCAAAGCTTTAACTTGCTAGCCCAACGTGATGTGTTCTCCAATATCGCATACCCACTTGAAATCGCAAAATATAATAAAGATGAGATTAGGGAACGGGTATATGAGTTGTTGGACATGGTTGGCTTGACCGATAAGGTACACAGCTATCCATCACAACTATCAGGTGGCCAGCAACAACGTGTTGCTATTGCAAGAGCCATGGCGAATCATCCAGAGATTATCCTTTGTGATGAGCCGACATCTGCATTGGATATCATTACCACGAAGTCAATTTTGAATTTGTTATCAGAAATTAATAAGCGTACGGGCATTACGATAGTGATCATCACGCACGAAATGAGTGTGGTCAAGGAGATCTGCGACCGCGTAGCTGTGATTGATGGTGCACATATTGTAGAAGAAGGACTGACGAAGTCACTACTGGCAGCACCAAAAGCGGAAGTTACCCGACTGATGCTAGGGGAGGCTTACGATGCTTGAATCAATCAATGCTTTTATAGAGCAATATGGAAGCTTACTGCTAGAAGGTACTTGGGCAACGATCGTGATGATATTTCTCTCTACGTTCTTCGCCTATCTGATTGGTTTACCATTAGGCGTGATCTTATATTTGACAGAGAATCATAAGAACCCTGTCATCAAAGTGATACACAATGTGCTCGGCATGATCGTGAACATCGGCAGGTCCATCCCATTCATCATCTTGTTGATGGCCTTATTACCATTCACCTTTAAGCTTGTCAGCACCATGATCGGTGTCAAGGCAACATTGGTACCCTTAACCATATCAGCCGTTCCGTTTGTGGCTCGTGTGGTAGAACAGTCCATCAGGGAGATTCCGGCAGGTGTTCTAGAGGCAGCGAAGGCAATGGGCTCTACAACTTGGCAGATGGTATACAAGGTGATTCTGCCAGAAACCGTACCGTCACTTGTCAACGGTGTAACCTTAACCTTGATTACACTAGTCGGCTATTCAGCTATGGCAGGCATGGTCGGTGGTGGAGGACTAGGAGACATTGCTATCCGCTATGGTTACCACAGACGTGAGAACACTGTGATGCTAGTCACGATATTCATCGTAGTCATCTTGGTTCAATTGATCCAAATGTCAGGTCAAGTACTGGCAAGAATCGTTGACAAGAGACGCAGATAAATAATCAAAGACAAATATGAAAAGATTGAAGAAAGGGCACCTAGATCTAGGTGTGAATTAACGAAATGAAAAAGAATACTAAACTTACAATTAAAAAATACACGAAACGCATATTAGCCTTATCCTT
>CAYXVJ010000122.1:0-7574 GCA_964468675.1 uncultured Oscillospiraceae bacterium | reverse complement strand
CCATAACTGATGGATCGAATAGGCACCACCAACCTCAACTGCTACCGGGATGCCTGCTTGCATCGATTGTATCGCTGCAGGAATGTGATTCTCCCATGCGGTAAACACGAAGAGGGCATCAATCCCACCACGTTGAATCAATTCTTGCCAATTCGTTGTGCCGAAGGGTTCTTTGCCACCCTTTTCAACGATCGCTTTTGCTGCTGCTTCTACCCTATCTTCATATGTATCACAAATGGATACTATATCTACATACTTCCTTGGCAACACGATGTGCTTGAGCAAGTCTAAGCCTCTGCCACCAAGTCCGATAATGCCAACTTTAAACTGTTTCATTGTCTTTACTCCCAAAGCCTAAATGTTCTATGGAATAAGGTATCATATTCTAGATAAAAATACCGCACCGATTTCTAAGTCTTCTTCTGTTGTAATTTTGATATTCTGCCTTGATCCTTCAATTAAGCCTACCTTAGCTCCAGATGCCAAGGCAACAGAGCTGTCATCTGTATAACGAATACCATCCTTCTCTACAGCCTCATGCCACCTATAAATATCTTTGAAACGAAAGCCTTGAGGCGTTTGTATCTGCCAATAAAAATCCCGATCTACAACCTGCTCAATATCCATATCCTCTGTCCCTTTAGCGATGGTATCGATAACTTTAACAGCAGCTGTCACTGCGTCATATTGTTCTAAAGACCCGATCACACGATGGATCAACTCTTCATCTACAAGGCACCTAGCGCCATCGTGGATTAAAACAAGATCCTCTCCTTGGCTAAAGCTTCGGATGGCTTTTAAAGCAGCAAAAACCGATGCTTGACGATCCATGCCACCTTCTACGACATCTATACACTTCGTGATCTTATATTCAACTGCACATTGTTTGTACACTTCAATGTCTTCTTTGCGCCCTACGACCACAATCCCATCTATCGAATCCACTTGCTGGAACGTTTGCATGGTTCTTACAAGTACAGGGATACCCTTTAACGGTATCAATTGCTTGTTGACGCCACCCATGCGACTGCTCGAACCTGCTGCAGCCAGTACAGCATATACAGCCATCTTAACGGCCTCCATTGAGGCTGACATCAAGTGCTTCCGATAAGGTATCGACATAGATGACATCTGGCCAATCTTCAAGTTTCTTTTTTGCGGTCTGTTTTTGAATGCCCACGCGGTTTGCACCCGGCATGATGCACGTCTGAATACCAAGTCTATGTGCTTCTTCAATACGCCTTAGAGCATCGGACACCACACGCAATTCACCTGTTAAGCCCACTTCACCAACAAAGAGTGCATTGTCTCTCAGTGGTTTTTGGCGAAACGATGAGGCTATGGCAAGGCAAATAGCTAGATCACTTGCTGTATCACTTACACGTAAACCACCAACTACATTTAAGAAGGCATCCATATTGCCTAAACCAAGTTTCAAATGGTTATCCAATACCGCCATCAGCATATTCAAGCGGTTACGATCGATCCCTTGCGCTTGCCTTTGTGCTGAAGCATATGCGGCAGGATTCAAGAGCGCTTGTATCTCAACGAATAGTGGCCTTGTCCCTTCCATAACACAAGCGAGTGCAGAGCCTGGCACATGCCTTGGCCTACCTTCTAATAAGGCTGCTGAAGGATTGGATACAGGCACTAAACCTTGTTCCGTCATATCAAAAATACCTAGCTCGTTGGTCGCTCCAAAACGGTTTTTAACGCCACGCAAGGCCCTCAAGTTGTTGCCGCCTTCACCTTCAAAATAAAGGACTGTATCGACCATATGCTCAAGGACTCTAGGTCCTGCTAGCTGACCGTCTTTGGTGACGTGTCCAACCAGTACAATGGCACAGTTCAACGCCTTGGCCAATCTTAGTAAGCCGGCAGTGACATCACGTACCTGACTAACTGTTCCTGGTGCAGAGGATAGTTCTTCTGAGTAGATGGTTTGAATGGAGTCCACAATACAAAGCGTAGGTTTTAAACGCACAATGGTTTCAGCGATCCGTTCAAAGACAATTTCAGGTAAGAGTTTGACACCACTACCCGCTAAGCCCAAACGGTCCGAGCGCAGCTTGACTTGTTGTGCCGATTCTTCACCATTGACATATAAGACAGGCTTAGCGAAATTGCTTTTGGCTGCAACTTGTAAGAGCAATGTTGATTTACCAATACCAGGATCGCCGCCAACTAAGACGAGGGAGCCTGGTACAAAACCTCCACCTAAAACCCTATCGAGTTCTATTAAGCCAGAAGCAACACGTTTTTGTTCGTCGGTTGAGACGTCCGTCAGGTCAATTTCTGTTATCGCATTGCGTCTTGTAGCACTGATGTTACTTGTCCCTTGTTCCAATAGATCGCCTAGCCAGCCTTGGCTAACGCCTGCGGCTTTCGATCCAGATTTAGAACTAGAAGGCTTACGCTCTTCAACGATCGTATTCCAAGCCCCACAAGCAGGACACTTCCCCATCCAGCCACTGGTTTCATGGCCGCACTCTGAGCAAAAAAATGCTGATTTGACCTTCGCCATCTTATGCCTTCCTAAAACTCGATATCCAATTCAACAGGACAATGGTCACTGCCGTAGACATTGGAATGGATCTTGGCATCTCTCATCTTACTAGCGATGCGCTCAGATACTACAAAATAGTCTATTCTCCAACCAGCATTGCGTTCTCTAGCTCTTGTCCTGTAGCTCCACCAGGTATACTGATCTTCAAGCTCAGGATAGAAGTGACGGAAGCTGTCAACAAAACCTGCCTCTAAGAGTGTGGTAAACTTCGCTCGTTCTTCGTCACTAAAGCCAGCACTCTTATGGTTGGTATCTGGATTCTTCAAATCAATTTCTTTATGTGCAACGTTTAGGTCACCACATAAAATAACAGGTAGTTCTTGATCTAGCTTCACCAAGTACTCACGGAAGGCATCTTCCCATACTTCTCTATATGGCAATCTTCTTAAGCCATCTTGTGAGTTGGGTGTATAGACATTCACAAAATAAAACTCAGGGAACTTCAGAGTAATGACGCGCCCTTCTTTATCGTGTTCATCGATGCCAATGCCATAACTGACCTCGAGGGGTTCACGCTTTGTAAACACCGCTGTGCCAGAATAGCCTTTCTTCTCGGCGTAATTCCAATATTGATAGTAACCATCTAGATCTAAGTCAATTTGACCTGCTTGTAACTTACTTTCTTGAATGGCAAAAATATCTGCATCTAAACGAGAGAAGTCCTCCATAAAGTCCTTCTTTACAATCGCCCGAATCCCATTCACATTAAACGAAATGAACCGCATTTATCTATGTGTCCCTTCTATTCTCTTACTATTCCTTATTCTAACATTCACTAGCTTTACCTGCGACACATAGCCTCTAGACAAAAGAGATTAATTCTGTAAGAGAATACACAATGCAGTATTTTATCTGCAATCGATACGGATCCGAAATGACGCTTGTAGTACAATACTTCTTAGCACCGTGTCACCGGTACAAGTAGTGCCTGGGCCTTAGACCTGTTGCGAACCAAACACCTCTAAATAAGAAAGGATTGCTAATTAAGCATGAGTAAAATCAACAATAACATTGTCGACCTCGTCGGCAACACACCCTTGGTTCGCGTTTCCAACTACGCAGCGAAACACGATATTAAAGCCGAATTAATCGTAAAACTGGAGTCCTTTAACCCCTTGTCTTCAGTCAAAGATCGTATCGGTATGGCCATGATCGAAGCGGCTGAAAAAGAAGGCGCTTTGAAGCCTGGCGGGACCGTCGTTGAAGCTACCAGCGGAAACACTGGTATTGCCTTGGCTTTCGTAGCAGCTGCAAAAGGTTACAAAGCCATCTTAACGATGCCAGATACCATGTCTGTTGAGCGCAGGAAGCTATTAGTCGCTCTAGGTGCCAAGCTTGTCTTAACACCAGGTAGCGAAGGCATGAACGGCGCCATCGCCAAAGCACAAGAAATCGCAGACTCCACAGACAATGCCATTATGGCCCGTCAATTTGAAAATACAGCCAACCCTAAAGTCCACCGTGAAACAACGGCCGAAGAGCTATGGACAGATACCGATGGCAAACTAGACTTCTTTGTCGGCGGATACGGCACCGGAGGTACACTCACAGGTGTTGCAGAAGTATTAAAATCAAGAATTGATGGCTTAAAAGTCATTGGTGTTGAGCCACTTGACTCCCCTATGCTCACTGAAGGACGTACTGGTCCTCATAAATTACAAGGCTTAGCCCCTGGCTTCACACCAGACATCTTTAAGCCTGAGCTTTTAGATGAGACCATCGCCATTACGACAGAGGAAGCATTCCAAGCAGCCCGTGAACTCGCAAGCTTAGAAGGTATTCTAGGTGGTATTTCATCTGGCGCAGCTTTAGCTGCAGCAACCAAGCTTGCTAAGCGTGATGGTATGGAAGGTAAACGCATTGTCGTTCTCTTGCCAGACACAGGTGAGCGCTACCTCTCCACTGTTCTTTACGGTGAACTCTAAGACAGAAATTAAACTTACTATTATTTGAACGAACTGTTCTGCTATGAGGCTGCTTAATGCGGCCTCTATTTTTCAGTTCAAAAAAGGGGCCTCTTTGGGCCCCCATTTGACTCTATTTTAAATTCAGGATTAGATATATCCTTCGCGGATCAAGTAGTCGAATGCACCTAAGGCAGCCGTCGCACCTGAACCCATAGCGATAACAATTTGCTTGTATGCACTGTCTGTACAGTCACCTGCAGCAAAGAAGCCTGGGATTGTTGTTTGACCTTGGCGGTCTACCACGATTTCACCCATACGTGTCTTCTCTACTTCGAGGTTTAACCATGCAGTGTTTGGCACAAGACCGATCTGTACGAAGACACCATCGACATCAAAGTGATGTGCTTCGCCTGAATCACGATCGTTATAGCTAAGGCCATTAACGCTTGTTGTACCAGTAATCTCGCTTGTTGCAGCATTTGTGATAACAGTGACGTTCTTCATGCTGTGGAGCTTATCTTGTAAGACTTGATCAGCCTTCAAAGTCGGTAAGAACTCAACAACGGTTACATGCTTGGCAATGTGCGCTAAGTCTAAAGCAGCCTCAATACCTGAGTTACCACCACCAATAACGGCTACATCCTTACCTTCGTAAAGTGGACCATCACAGTGTGGGCAGTATGCAACACCCTTGTTCTTGAACTCTTTTTCGCCTGGTACGTTTACTGGACGCCAGCTGGCACCAGCTGCGACAATAGCGGTCTTTGTCTTCACAACACCACCCTTATCGAGTTCCAATTCAAAACCAGCGTCGGTCTTTGTAACTGATGCCACTTCGCGACCTGTGATCTGATCGATTGGGTAATCGCTTAAGTGTGCTACGTAGTTTGACGCGAGCTGTGAACCTTCTGTCTTTCTCGTTCCGATGACGTTTTCAATACCAACAGTCTCTAGAATCTGACCACCAATGCGTTGTGCAACCAAGGCAGTACGTACACCCTTACGTGCGGCATAAATAGCAGCACTGACACCTGCAGGGCCACCACCAATGACGACTACATCGTATGGATCTTCTGAAACAACGAAGCCACTATCTGTGCCTTCTGTTAAGAGGTCGACGATCTCTTCTAATGAAGATCTACCTGCAATCCACTCTGCTCCATTTCTGTAGACAGTTGGCACAGCCATGATCTCTCTTGATTCGATCTCATCACGGAAGAAAGCACCATCAATGGTTTCATGCGTAATGTTTGGGTTTAATACGCTGATGATGTTCAAGGCTTGTACGATATCGGGACAGATATGACAGCTTAAGCTGATATAGGTCTCGAAGTGGTAAGTATCCTTAATGCTCAAGATACGAGCCTTTAAGGCATCGTCGATCTTGGGCGCACGTCCACTGACTTGTAAGAGAGCTAGCACAAGTGACGTTAACTCGTGGCCAAGTGGAATCCCTGCGAATACAATGCCAGAATTCAAATCCTTGCGATCGATTCTAAAGCTTGGTGTGCGCGAAAGCTTGGCCTCGCGAACACTAAACCTTGGGGACAAACTGCTTAATTGATCGATGAAATCACGCATCTTCTTAGAATTGTCGTCATCGCCTAAGCTCGTTGTAAATATAATGTCTGACTCTAGTAAATCGAGATAAGGAGTCAGTTGATCTCTAATTGCTTGATCGAGCACTGTATGCCTCCTTAGATCTTACCTACAAGGTCCAAACCAGGTGTCAAGGTTGTGTCACCTTCGTTCCACTTTGCAGGACAGACCTCATTTGGATGCAAGCGTACGTATTGAGCTGCCTTAACCTTATTGATCAATTGACTTGCGTCACGGCCAATACCGTCTGCATTGATCTCCACTGCTTGAACAACGAGATCTGGATCAACAATGAATGTACCACGTTGAGCTAAACCAGATGCCTCATCTAGGACATCGAAAGCACGTGTAATTTGTTGTGAAGGGTCACCGATCATGGTGTATTCGATCTTACCAATGGCATCAGAGTGGTCATGCCACGCCTTATGTACAAAATGTGTATCCGTAGAAACTGAGAAAACTTCAACGCCAAGTTTTTGCAATGCTTCATATTGGTTCTGAAGATCTTCTAACTCAGTTGGGCAGACAAATGAGAAGTCTGCTGGGTAGAAGCAAAAAATGCTCCATTTTCCTTTTAAGTCCTCGGAATTAACATCAATGAATTTGTCTTGATGATATGCCTTAGCTGTAAATGACTCAATGGTTTTTCCAATTAATGACATGGAATGGTCCTCCTCAAAAATTAAAGGCCCCAATCGGGTACCCTTATCAATAATAGCTTATTGAGAATTATTGTCAATAACAACCTAGTTCTCAATACGCAAAGTAGTTAGCATCGGCTAACCATCAGCAAGTATATTAAGCCTAAGTTTTGGATTAATCAAGTCTGTCTGATACGGTTAATACGCAAAGTACTCCTATACCCAAGCCTTGCCCCATGCCTGTGAGTCCTTCGCCTGTAGTAGCAGTTATCCCGATGGATGAAGGTTCTATCTCTAAAAGTTCTGAGAGTTTTTGTCGCATGCGCTCCATGTGGGGACTAAGTTTAGGCTTTAAAGCCTCAATCGAAATCGCTAGATGAACAATGTTTACTGTCTCCATTGCTTTTAAGTCATCTAGAGCAAGCTTTAAATAAGCACTACTATCTGTGATACCCGATTGGCATAAATCGTCTGCAGCTTTGCCTAAAATGTTTTTAGTCGTGATGCCTGAGATTGCATTAGTAATGGCATGTAAAACGACATCGCCATCGCTATTCGCCTCTAGTTTTCTTGCCGTATCGATATCGATACCTGCAATTCTTAAGGGCTTTTCCTCATTTGAAAAACGATGGTGGTCTTGGCCTAAAGCCGTACGAAAGATTACTTGCATGACAGTACACCTCTTAAAATAATTTGAACTGACGAAAGTTTTAAGGCTTTGTCAGTTCATCAATTGTATTCATAACAAGAGTATAATTCTCATCGCTGTAACCGTAGACAGTTAAGCGTATACTTGCATCTAAAATAACATGAATAGCAGGAAAACCCTCTTGATCAAACGATGTTAAGAATGGATCCGTA
>CAYXVJ010000121.1:0-7750 GCA_964468675.1 uncultured Oscillospiraceae bacterium | reverse complement strand
AACAGGCACATACAACAACGACGATATTGATTTCCAAGGCGAGGGCTTCGGTAACGAGCTCAAGATCACAGTTCGTGGTGACCAAATTATTAACGGTAACGTTTTAGACTAAGTCATTACGAAACTAAATACAGACATCGAAAGGGGAAGCAATACACATTGACTTCCCCTTTATCGTTCACATTACTATGGAGTAGAAGATGCAAAAGATTCATACATCAGATGAAGAAATAAAAGCAATGCAAGACTATCTAGATAACCTTCTAGATAAGAAGCGTCCTGATAAGCGTGTTTGGAAAGAACGTTTACGGACGATTACCTATGCTTTATTGATTCTGTTTTTATTAAATATATTGTATTCAGTCTTCTCTGCTCGTAGTAGAGGCGAGACACCAGATGTCTTTGGTTATCAGTTTTATCAGATAGAATCTGGCTCCATGGAACCGACACTGGTAATCGGTGACATCATCTTGTCTAAAAAATACGATACATCCCAAGATTTAGCAATCAATGATATCATTACCTTCAAGACCATAGAAGGCATGACGGTAACACATAGAATCGTAGAAGTGACAACAGATGATGCTGGTCAATTAGCCTATAAAACAAAAGGTGATAATGAGAATAATGCCGTTGATATGGAGCTGGTTATTCCAGATCGTATTGAGGCGGTAATGGTACTACGGCTACCCTTGAAGTAAAGGAAGCTAAGAAGATGACAGCAAAGCGATTATGGGGAAAGAAAAAGAAAACCCTCTTAACTAAAGAACCGGGCACATTTGAGCACATCATAGACCTCAAGGAGGTCTATTCTTTCGAGTGCTTTTTAGATGAAGATGGTACAGCTCGTTCTGTCTTAGCTGGAATCAACTTAAACGTTCGTAAAGGTGAGATCTGGGCACTCACTGGCCCATCTGGCTACGCAATAGGCTTACTCTTAACGATTATCGGCAACATCACCTCCTACCATACAGGTGAGGTCTTAGTCACTGAGAAAGAATTGCCTAGACGAAAACGAATCATCTTACCAGATGTCTTTTATATCGGTACCTCTGAAATGCTCTACGAAGATATGAACGTTTTAGAATTCATTAGCTTTGCAACTCAAAAAGCAAAGATGCTGAATCACTTAAATGCACCAGCAAGTCAAAAAGCTATATTAGACTTCCTCATTGCAGCTGATCTATCTTACATCTCTTTATCTAGAGTCGCTCATCTAAGCCAAGAAGAACGACTCTTAATTACCTTAATATGTGCCTACTATGCTGGTAACAGCTTGGTGATTATCAATCAGGCAAGGTTAAGCCTGAATAAAAGACTTAGCAATAGCTTTGCCTACATCCTTCGTGAGATGCAAAAGCAAGAACAAACCTCCATCTTCACCTCTAAAGAAAACTACGCTTTAATCGACGATTTAGCCACCCACATCGGTGTACTGTATCAAGGCCAGATGATCTATAGTGGGTCTACAGATGCATTTAGACGGCAGTACGATCGTGTGGCCTTTGAACTGACAGCTAGACACCCACACTTCGTCCAAGAAATCTTAGTCGACTTATTACCAGATTACATTGTCACATTAGAGGGTTCTACTGTAGTTATACGTGATAAATTTCCCAATGAAGCACCAGACGATATCGAAGTCCAATATTTATATGCCCAGATACGTGAAGCTGAGCTTTGGGTAGAACAAGTACATATCAATGAGAAGTCAACGAAGAATGCTGTAAAGGAGGTCATCTCTGAATATGATCTATCGTTACAACAGCTTTAAAAAAGAAATCAGGTTTGACTTTATCGACCGCAAAACAGGTAAGAGGCGCATACCTCTATTAGGCGTCTTCGCCTCCCTCTTGACCCTTGCGATCCACTTTATTTTGCAAACCATGACCGATACAGTGCTCATGGATGCCATCACTGAATTCATGCGTCAAAGCTACTTCACCTTGCTCTTCACGTATAACTTTGTATTCTTGGCGACTCTTATCGGCTATTATGCCATCCACTACAGAGAGCAGACCTTTGCCGAATTACAAAAGAACCACTGGTACTTACAAGCGAAGATGGGGTATAAACCTGCAACGCTTGTTCTAAATAAGATCTTAGCTAGACTGTGGACGCACTTTTTCATTTATAGCAGTGGATTTGTATTGATGCTCATTTATGGCCTCTTACTGAAATACACCTTTATTCCACAATACTTACCGACCATGTTCGTAGCGGGAATCACAGATGGTTCGATCTTCGTCATTATGGTATTAACCGTCTCATTAATTAAGTCTAGTGGCCAATACAACAACATGATCGTTATACTAGTTGGCTTATTACACTTTATTTTAAAACTTGCCAGTGGCTCATACCGTAGTCAGACATCACCTATGTTTATGCGTGACTGGAATCGATTCTTTAACCTTTTATCCTCACGTTATGTATTAGCGATCTTCACACTCACATTAGCAGCACTAGTATTTATAATCTTAAGTGCAAGACACACCGCTCATTTTAGTTACCCTGTCGACTATCTATCAGGCGTGTACTCCAGGCTCTCACTTGGCCGCATTGTCAATCCAGATGCAGTGAAGCGTTTAAAAAAGAAAGGTGATGTTCTACATACAGTTGAACAAAATGACATTGAATACCCTGTTCTAAGATTTGAAGAACCAGCAGACCGAGCAAAACGCATGGCTAAATCAATTAACATTTCCATCACGGTCTTGGCTTCTGCCTGTATCGTATTGATGCTCGTATTTAATACCTTTGTTTTAATTTTATCCGCATCGCAAACAGGGCGAGAAGTGTCAATATCAGGAACCATACCCTACATCTTCCACTCCTCTACTATGGAACCGACCATCCATAACAATGACCTGGCCTACTTCCAAAAGATTGATGTTCAAGAACCTTTAGCTGTAGGAGATGTCGTCTTATTAACAGATCATTATGAAACCTTTGTACTGAGAATATTAGAGATTGATGGCGATAGCATTACAGTAGATATCGATAACTACCCAGAGCTTGCTAAAGAAGATGCAATGTTAAAAACGGTTCGTCGAGACAGTATCTACGCTAGGTTTACGAGAGCCAACAGATGGTTGGGTGCTTTAATTCACTTTGCTAACACCATCATTGGGCGTATCCTCTTCTTATTGATACCAAGCATCTTGCTCTTCTACCACGATAAGATATACGAATTGCTTCGTCGCCTACTTAGAGATACTAGTGACGACGAAACAATTGAAAGCCAACGTGCCTTAATGGAAAAACGTTTGGCTGAGCGTGACAAGCAAAATGATTAATCGGCTAAAAAGATGGGGTTTGTAATTGTCCCAGGTAAGCTACCCAGCATCGGTAAGCTACGTTTAAGTAGCGCATAGATAAAGCGTGGTCTTTGATTAAGTGAAAATGCTTCAGTCATGGTAATACCTTTCACTTCAACAGTCTGCCATAAACCTTGTTCAGTATAGAGTTCTAACACATCTGTATCTGGGTTTAAGCGCTCAGCATGGATCTGTATATAGTCAGCCTTGCTAGTTACAGGCACCACTTCACCCAGCCCATATCCACTGATATCTAAATTGATTAGGGGATATTTGGGCATCATGAGGACGTTTGAGCGACCCTTAACCATAGCCTCTACAATGGCAGGTCCTGTTGGGTTATCCGCTAAAACTGCAAGTGCCGGATAGCCAAAGCTACGAAAGAGTTCTGGCCTATGGGTATCCGATCCACCGGTCATGAGTATCTTCCTTCCACTTACTAGGAGTTGATGCCAGTATTCTAAGGCTTTTTGATTGGCTTCATGCCAAGGTCCATTCCAGATTTCGATCATATCAAATGGTAAATCATCCAAACCATAGGTCCAGCCAACAGTTGGCAAGAATGGATGATTGATCGAAATAAAGCCACCTTTAGCTTTAACCCCTTCAAACACTCTTTTAACGTCTTCTTTATCCTTGATGTAGTGGTTCAAAGGCTCATCTAAGCCATATACATTACTGTGCCCTCCATACCAAGTCAGCTCCATCCCTTTTAACATCGTAAGTGCTTCATCAGAATAAAGATCTACCTCTGGCCAAGCCGATACTGTGTTATGGTCAGTCATAAACAAGTAATCTAATCCTGCTGACTTGGCCACAGCCTTCACCTCACTAACCGTAAGGTTTCCATCCGAATGTACACTATGGCTGTGACTCTCACCTACAAGCCAACGCCTTTTGTCCAAGTATTCAACAACGGTGATTTCAATCTTTGTATCCTCGTTTAGCTTATATAAACCTAGGATGAGGTTCCAAGAAGCTTGTTTAGGTGAACACTTCAAATAAGCTGGAGTAGCTACAAGTTCGCTGATGCGAATGCTTTTATGTTCAGATCCTGACCAACCGATTAGCTTGCCACTTTGCTCTTCTAAGCCTAAATCAATGACACAATTGTCTGGAGCAGTCATATGTAATTCTACTTGCCAGCATTCTTTGGAAAATGAAAGTGGAATCTTAACATAGCGTTCTTCGTCCGCTTTCGTAAAGGCTTGTGTAATGGTCCATTTGTCTTGTTCGTACATTATAAATCCTCCGAGATGCGTAATAGCCAACTGTGTAAGGCTTTGTCCCAATAGGCGAAGTCATGCACGCCTACGTCTTCACTGTAGTGAACGGGAATGCCCATTTGTTTTGCTTTTGCTGTATAGTATCTGTTTAGATCAATGAAGGGATCATTGGTCCCGCAATAAAAGCTTAAGTCTGGTAAATGCAATCCTTCTTCTTTTATTCCTTTGAATGCTTCTAACCAAATGTTCGGGTCCTTATCCGTTCCATATAAGCTATCGAGCTCTCCACCCAATTGCTTTGTCATCTCTAGATAAGTGTCCGGTTCTTCCTCTTTCATCAGCAGCATGAAATCGATGGACAGTGGTCCTGAGAAGGCAGCCATACCTTTATACTGTTCAGGGTTTAGTGCAGCCATACGACAAGCACCATAGGCACCCATAGAGTCACCGGCAATAAACGTTTTACTAGGATCCAAGTCTAGGTTCATCCATGTTTTAAGTTTAGCGGGTAATTCTTTAGTAATATAGCTGTACCATTGTGGTCCGTGAGGTAAATCTAAGTAAAAGCCCCTCTCACCTTCTGGACAGATAACAATAAGTTCTAATTCCTCTACATAGCGTGCAAGCGATGTGTTTAGCATCCAGTCATCTCTAGAGCCCGATAAGCCATGTAAGAGATAGATTTGTGGTAAATCGTTTAGATTCTTCCCTTCTGGTATATAGTCTGGGATAAAAACATTGACATCGGTGCGCATTCTTAATGCACCTGATGGAAACGTGATATGAAAACGAGACATAGAACACTCCTTTATTGAATCTTTACTTCATCGTCAAAGCGAACCGTAAACGATGCGATGAAGCATAACAGCATTAATATCATAGGGAAGATGGCAAGTAAGAAACGACTCGCCTCCCCTGGCTTTGGACCGGGTATCTCTCCACTTTCAAAACCATAAATGTAGTTTATTAGTAAATAACCTAAGCTCACAAAAAAGCCATTCAAGCGATTCATAAAACCCAGCGCGTTATTGATGATGCCTTCACGACGTATACCATTCTTATTGTAATCGTCGTCTACTACTCTTGCACCAATTAAGTCCATTGTAGCAAGGACACCACCATAAGCAATCCCAACAAATAAACAGCAGATCAAAGCAGTGGTTAAGCTAGATGCAAAGGTCAATAAAGCAAAAGATAGCGCAAGTGCTAAGATGGCAGTACGCCAAACAGGAAATAGCCTATACTTCCTAACAACGATTGCCCATACACTTAGCGATATCATGGCGAAGAGTAAGACCACAGCAAAAAGCAAGGTCGTTTCAAGCGATTCCAAATTGAGTGTGTACTTCGCATAAAAGGGCATTGCAGCTAGCACAGGTGACATGGCCGCAGAGTATAAGGCAATTGTAATCCCTGCGGTCCAAAAGTTTTTATTCGTAATGACAGCTAAAATACTGGGGACAAGTTTAGGACGATCCCCCATTTCATCTATGCTCTTCTCTTTACAAGTCAAAGTCATATACAAGATAACAACACTGCCGAGAATGCCATAAACAATAGCAGTACGTCCATAGCCTAAAGCATCTGCAATGACAGGTGTGAGTGCGATCGAAATGACCATCGCAAGCAATTGGAAACCTTGACGAAGCGAATTCGTCACGACCCTAGAGCGGTCATCTGGGAAGAGCTCTGGGAACAAGGCACCATAGTTTGCATTCACCAATGAATCTACAGTACCGGTAAAGATATAAGAGATCATGGCGTAAAGATAAAGGGCAGTAGCCACAGCACGTATTTGAGGCAACGGATTGAAGAAGATAATAAGGCCTAAAGCTAGGAGCGGTGCTGATACAAGTAACCATGGCCGTCTTCTACCGATTCTAGTCCTTGTTCGATCCGATAACCACCCATAAAACAAGTTATCAATCGCATCAATGAAGGTGTATACAAACAATATCGTACTCCATTGAGTGACTCTAAGCCCCAATCCATCGATATAGAAGATCGCTCCATATGTCTTGAGCAAGTTGATTGGTATCGACGTACCAAACATACCAATTGCGTAATTAAAAACCAATGACTTTTTGACCGGTTTAGTAATTTCCATAGCAACCTCCCAAAAGCACAGCATTTCATTAGCTATCGCATTTAAATGAACAAAACAACCAATAAAATATACTTGTGCGCTGTTTTTTTGTCTGTTAATATAATCTTATACTACTTCCTGCTACATAGTAAGGGTCAAATCTCCTTATACTAGAAAGGATGGCAAAAATTGAATATATTTGTTTCCAAGTTTAGGGAGGTCTTGCCTTCTATCCTACCTATAACAATCATTGGCGTATTGCTGCACTTTAGCTTAACGCCTATGGAAACACCTTTGATCTTGCGCTTTCTTTTAGGCAGTCTATTTATTTTAATTGGTTTAGTTATTTTTCTTGCAGGTATTGATCTAGCAGTCTCAGAAATTGGAGATAAGTTAGGCATCTTAATCGCCCGAAAAGGAAGACTCATAACGATTTTACTAGCTGGTTTTGTACTAGGCTTCATTATCTCTGTTGCTGAACCAGATCTACACATTTTAGCCCAGCAAGTCGATCGCGCCACAAATGGTGGTCTGCCTAGAGCCATGCTCGTCATTGCAGTATCCATAGGCATCGGTATATTAATGACATTAGGTTTGCTCAGGAGCTTAAAGGATGTACCACTATCCAAGTTTTTCACAACTGTTTATATTATTATCTTCATCATCGCGCTGTTCTCTGAAGCAGATTTTTTAGCCATTTCATTTGATTCATCTGGTGCTACAACAGGTGCCATGACGGTACCATTTATGATGGCCCTTGCATTTGGTGTCACGAGGGGTCGCACACGAGGAAAGGCTGCAGAAGAGGACAGTTTCGGCTTGGTTGGTATTTCATCTTCTGGAGTGATCTTAGCGGTTCTTGTCTTAGGTTTATTTCGTAGTTCAAGAGGTGCTGGTGAAGTAGACGCCTATGAGCGCATACAAGACTCTAGGATCTTTGGTTTTTTCGCAGACATTACAGGACATACCATGACAGAAATGCTGATCTCCTTAGCTCCCATAGCAGTTATATTTATCTTAGCGAATATCTTCTTCTTTAAACTACCTAAAAAAGAGTTTAGAAAAATCTCATCGGGTTTGGTATTAACGTACATCGGCTTAGTTATTTTTATGATCGGCGT